>JAFDBW010000272.1 GCA_019313105.1 Deltaproteobacteria bacterium
CCCTGTCGACCGCCTCACAGAGCGAAGAGCGTTCACAGACCCACTGGATCATCGGCTTGCCGCACAGATCGGCCAGCGGCTTGCCGGGAAAGCGGGTTGACGCATAGCGCGCCGGGATTATGACCGTTACACCCATTATCTGACTCCTGGGCCACACCTGAATCGGTGCTGATTAGAAGGGTCAACGTTGATGACACGATGGAAAATCATTTTCCGCCGGACATGTTTACAGGTCATCGGTGCTCATGTCGCCGTCGACCATGCGCCATATCTTGCGAGGATTCAAGTCGCGCAAGGGCTCCGGCAGCAGTTCTTGCGGAAAGTCCTGGTAAGCGACCGGCCGCAGGAACCTGTGTACTGCATCTGTTCCGACTGAAGTGCTTCTGCTGTCGGTCGTCGCCGGGTAAGGACCACCGTGATGCATGGCAGGACACACTTCGACTCCGGTCGGGAAGCCATTGACAATCAGCCGGCCGGCCTTGCGCTGCAGAATCCCGAAGAGTTTGCGGAACCCTTGCAAATCCTCTTTTGTGCCATGCACGCTGGCCGTCAACTGCCCCGCCAGGCTCTCCGCCACGACAAGCAGCTCGTCTCTAGAATCACAAACCACAACAATCGCAGCGGGACCGAAAAGCTCACCGGCAATTTCCGGGGTGTCAAGCAGAGTCAGTGCATCGGTTCGCAGCAGGGCCGGAACGATCTCGCAGCCATCCAGCTGTGTACGCGAGCTATCAAGACGTGAGACGCCGTCAATCTCCTGCAAGGCGTTCAGCCCATCCAGAAAGTTCTTCTTAATCCCTTCGTGGAGCATGACTCCCGGCGCTCTTTCCTCGAGGTTGCTTTTCAGGCTCTCCAGAAATTGATCCAGAGCGGCGCTTCTGATTGCCACGATCAGGCCCGGGGAGGTGCAGAACTGGCCGACACCGAGAGTTATCGATTCGACCAGCCCCTCAGCCAGCGACGGTCCGCGATCGGCCAAGATCTTCGGCAGGACGAATACCGGGTTGACGCTGCCCATTTCGGCAAAGACCGGAATCGGCTCCGACCGGGAGCAGCCAAGGTCGAACAGCGCCCTGCCGCCGGACAGTGACCCGGTAAAGGCAACGGCCCTGATCTCTGTGTGGGCCACGAGCGCAGCGCCCGCATCTCCTCCCTGAGCGTGTAACAGCGAGAAAATGCCCGGTGGAATGTGGTTCTTCCTGATCGCGTTGACGATGGCCTGGCCTGCAAGCTCGCAGGTGCCGGGATGTGCAGGATGTCCCTTGACTACGACAGGGCAACCCGCCGCCAGCGCTGAGGCTGTATCACCGCCGGCAACGGAAAACGCCAGCGGGAAGTTGCCGGCACCGAACACCGCGACCGGTCCAAGCGGGACGAGTATGGTGCGGATATCAGGTTTGGGCGCCGGTCTCCGCTCCGGTGCCGCCCGGTCAATCCGGGCAGCAACGAAAGAGCCCTGTTTAACCATCAGGGCAAACAGTTTTAGCTGGTTGACGGCCCTGGCCAACTCTCCCTCGAGCCTCGCTTCGGGGAGCGCCGTCTCTATGTGGGCGCGGGCCACCAACTCCGGCGCACAGGCGGTCAACTCGCTGCCGATATCTTCCAGAAATATCGCACGCTGTGCCATTGGCAGCATGCGGTATTGATCGAATGAGTTGGCAGCTGCCTTGGCCGCACGGTCGATGTCGTCATAGCAGGCTTCTCTGAACCGCGGTTCGAGCAGGGCTCCCGTCACCGGGTTCACGGCGGCAAAGCCACGGTCACCGGAGGCACGGAATTCTGAAGCAATAATCTGCGTGCCTTTCAGGGCCAAGCCAACACCTCGCAAAAACGGATCACGTCCATCGACATACGGCAGGTTATATCAGTTCCTGCATTTCACGATCAAAGATCTCCCAGACCCGCTTCTCCAGTTCAGCCAGAAATTCCGGAGTGGTCAGATCAGGCAATGTAATGTTGTGGTTCGGGTTCGCCGTCACTTCAGCAGGCAGACAATATTCTTCTTTGCCGTATCCCTGCCGTATTTCAAGTGTCAGGCCACGCAGAAAAGCTCTTTTTACCGCGGCCTGCAATTCTTCCCTGGTCACCTTGAGACCATGTTCTGCAGCCAGGCAATCGACCACCATGTCGGTGCCGATACCATTAACGATATCGAAAAACTTGCAAAGGCCGATCATATCGAAACCGACGATCTGTAATTTGTCCCGGGTGATAGCAGCGACCCAGGAATCGAGGTCGGTCTTGCCCTCGCGAGCCAGCATGCCATAGGTCCCCATCGACATGTGCCCCCCTGCAATCGCCCAGCAGTAACCTGGATTAGTTTCCGGCTGATAAGCTGCTATCTCCAACCCTTTGACATGATAGGCATAATCGGTCTCACCCGTACTCTCAGAGAGCCGCTTGACACCATGCCCGATCTCGGGGAGCTGGCCCAGGCCTGTGCACTTGACCAGATCATGAATCTTGTCATAGTCGCCGAAGCTTGCACCGTTGAACAGTGGTTTTTCGGGATGTCTCTGGTTATAGGAGAGTACGTAGGAAACTGTCACCCCGGTCGTAATCGCATCCATCCCGTAGTTATCACAAAGATGAATCAGGGCGGCCACCTGTGCGGCCTCGTGCAGACCGAGGTTGGTGCCGAGCAGGTTGAGCGGCTCGTAATCGAATTTGGCCAGGAACGCCCCGGGGCTGCCGTCAGCTTTGCGTTCATGGATATTGTTGTGACAGGTGATGCCGCAACGATAACAAGCCTCGGACTTAATCTCGTACTGCTGTTCAACTTTGGTCCTGAACAATCGCTCCGGCAAATCATTGCCCTGCGGCCGAAAGTTATTGACGGGCACAGCATGAAATGCCTGGAGGACATCATACGCTGCCCAGGTCCCGCCGCCGCCGCCACGTTTGATCGGTTGCAGGCGGGCCGAGCCACCGCCCTTGATGACATTGATATTGGCTTTTTTAATCGGTTCGGGAGTACGTCCGAGTTTGTCGCTGCTCTGGGCGACCATGGCGAGCACGTTCTTGTATCCCATCAGGCTGCCCATACCGCCCCGTCCGGCAAAACGCACCTTATCCTGTTTCGACTTGAGCTGGTTCACAGTACTCAGGGCCACCGCCCCGGCATAAACGTTTTGCCAGTTCTCACCTGCAGGGCCGATCGCGGCAAAATGGGCATCGTCATACTGCTCCTGCAGCGCCATGATCTTTCCGTGGGTGGTCATGCCAAGCAGGTGGTCGGCGGGTTTGAGCGTCACCTCCGGCCGATCTCCGGTTTCCCGGATGACGATGTAAACCGGTTGCTCGGAACGATTTTCAATGACCAATTCATCGAGTCCGGTCCATTTCAGCTTGGCACCGAACTTGCCGCTGCCGGCCGACCACATCGCCGCCGGCAAGCCTTTTTTTGATTGCTTGATCGGGCTGTAGCCTGAGAAATAGGTGCGCATGCCGGTCATGGCGTGGCTGCCGGTCAATAAGCCGACATTGATGATCAACGGGTTTTCTTCGACATATGCGCTCTGGATATCCCGTTCGGCAAGCATCTGGAATGAACGTCCAAACCCGCCGAGGACATCTTCAAGGTTCCGGCAGGGAACGTCTTCCATCAGAAAACAGCCACTTTCGAGGTCCACTGTACAACGCGTGTAGAGAACCGAAGTCGGCTCTGACGCTGGATTATCGGTCAAGAAACGCACGACACCCTCTCCTGTTCAGTAACGGGGCTCATGGCCATTCAACCACCTTCGACCATCGGCAACAACGAAAGAACGTCACCATCCTGCAGCAGAAACTCCCTGTCAACATGGCGACCGTTCACAAGCAGGATATCGAGATGCTCGGATGGCAGATCCAGGCTGTTGACTACAGCTCCGACTTTTGTTTCGACCGGGAAATCAAGTTCTTTCTCTCTATATCGCCCGACCTGTAATACTGCGTAAAGCTTGACAGTTATCTTCATTCGGGAACCTATTGCAAGTATCGGCGGCAGTATCCGTGACCGAGATTGCCAATCGGCAAAAACCATCCATAGCATAGAATAACAGCAGAGCAGGCAGACGGCAAAAAAATCCTTCAAGACGACTTATTTTTTGACATATGTGGATATGCATACAAACAATTAACTACCCCGCAGCAAGCTACGGGGTATCAATAGTATGAATCATTTACATCCACTCGCAGCGAGCTGCGGGGAATTTGACCCAACTATTGATTAAAGGCAAAAAAGCGGGGGCCCAAGAGAAAAATCCTCTTGAACCCCCGCCTGTTTTGGTACCCGGGACGAGAATCGAAAATGTACCCCGTTAATTCATTACTTACGTCATTTCCCGAAAAATCTTAATAGTATTGGTCGCTAAGATGAGAAACTACCTATTCCACTGTAAGTGCCGACACCGTTTTCAAATCATTTCAGACCATCTGAGACCATTCTGAGCGAGAGATTTGTGAGAAATTTCCAGTACTGAAAATGCAGTTAGCTGTATTAGACTATAAGCGAAAAGTCTTTGTAATTGAGGAGACTACCTGCTCCCTCAAAAGCCTTTCTGATAACTGATCTTTCCACTCGAGCACTAAAGAGCCTCTGTTAACCTCTTTTCCGTTAGGTCGGCTTCTTCTTTACAACGTTCTTTACTCCAGCCAAGTTCATTGGCCATAATCTCCGACACACGCGGGACGGCGATTCTTGCAGACTCGGTATCAAGCAGAGCAACCGAAAGACGTCGAGCCAGTACATCGATAATCCGTTCAGCCATTTCATGACGTACTGCGTAGACGACCTCAGCCTCCAGTATCGGGTGTTTTTCCAATAAGCGTGCGCCGTAGCCTTCCGCCGCCAGTTCAGAGACCTTTATCGCCTGATCGCCGTATGCTTGGTTCAGGTGAGATGCAATGTCCTCATCAAAAGCATATTTTTTTATCAGGGCGAGGTCGTTTTTTTCGTTATAGTCAGCCCCCCCGACGATCGGCAGGTTTTCCGTCTGGCAATCCGGTTTCGGAGCATACAGACTAAAAAGTTTTATCGCCTGATCTACAGAATCCTGAGCCATCTTCCTGTAAGTTGTCCACTTCCCCCCTGCTATCGTCTGCAAACCACTCTCACTTTCTTCAATGATATGATCACGGGCCAGTCCGGCCGTGTCCGCGGCCTTGGGGTCAGACACAAGAGGGCGAAGTCCAGACCAGACAGACTTCACATCGGATCTTTCAACTTGCAGATTGAAATAGCGTGTAACATGCCGCACCAGGTAGTCTATTTCACTCTCAAGGGGCTTAGGGTGCTCTGAGATATTTGCAGGTTCATCTGTCGTGCCGACTAGGGCATGGCCTTCCCATGGAAGCACAAACAGGACGCGTCCATCTTCTGTTTCCGGGATCATTAACCCGGTATCAGGTGGGGCGAAACGTTTATCTAGCAAGATATGGATACCGGTACTGACGGAAAGGATCTTAGGCGCTTCAGGGTTATCCATCCACCTGACATGATCGACAAAAGGTCCCGAGGCATTGATGACCCCCCTAGCCCTCAAGTTCCAGGTTTCTCCGTTAAGAGAATCTGTTAACTGCACTCCGGAAATCCTGCCCTCTTCCTTCAAGAATCCTGAGACAGCTACATGATTAATAATCGCAGCACCATGCTGTTCAGCAGTGAGTGCTAAAGAAACCGCCATTCGGGCATCGTGGAATTGACCGTCATAATAGAGAACACCGGCTTTCAGGCCTTCGGCTTTTAGTCTTGGGAAACGACGCAGGGCTTCTTTCCGTTTCAACAACCGGCTATGGCCGATATTTCGTTTTCCAGAAAGGATATCGTACAGCTTGAGCCCGGCAAAAATGTATGGGATATCGATCCATCTGTAAAGTGGGGTAACCAGTGGTAATCGTTTAGACAGATGGGGCGCATTTTTCAATAGGATGTAACGTTCGCGAAGGCCATCCTTGACCAGTTTATACTGAACCTTGTCCAGCTTTTTGACAGCCATCTCCAGGTAGCGTACACCTCCATGAACCAACTTGGTACTACGACTGCTTGTCCCTTCTGAAAAATCATTCTTTTCTATCAGTGCAACTTTCAAACCTCTGGTTGCCGCATCCAGGGCAGTCCCGCAGCCGGTAGCTCCCCCCCCTATGACGACCAGGTCAAAGAGGCTACCATCTTTCAGCTTTAAAAGGTTTTCCTGCCTACCCATGTGCGCCTCCCGCACCAGTGCTCCGGAATGAGTGTTATGGTAAAAAAATCAGAGGGCCGGGACATGTTCCCCTGGCCCTCTGAAATTGATTTAAGCATTTAGCCCTTGTCGCCAAGGACCTGTTTTTAATAGATCATGATGATTACATAGCTTTGCCCGCACGCCATGCCTCGATCAAGTCGTCGTAATTAACCGTTTCGCCTTGTGGCTTTTCATTGGCCAATTTCGCTTTTGGTGAGCCAGGCTTGTTCAGCCAGTAGGCTTCATCACGTTCTTCATTCAACTTTGGTCCACATACCTTCTGGGCCTTACTTCGGGCAATACGCTGAAGAACCTTGTCCTGTTCACGAGCGAGATTATCCATTGCGGTATCTACAGTAACTTCGCCAGCAACGGCTTCACCAATGTTCTGCCACCAGAGCTGAGCAAGCTTCGGGTAGTCAGGCACGTTGGTACCAGTCGGAGTCCAGGCAACACGTGCCGGGCTGCGGTAGAACTCAACCAAGCCACCAAGCTTGGGCGCGCGCTCGGTAAAGGACTCATGACGAATGTCACTATCACGAATCGGAGTCAGACCAACATGGGTCTTTTTCAGGGAAACAGACTTGGAAACACAGAACTGAGCGAACAACCAGGCAGCCTTGCGACGGTCGACAGGTGTGCTGTTGAACAGAGTCCACGAACCAGCATCCTGATAACCGAGCTTCATGCCTTTTTCCCAGTAAGGACCGTGCGGAGAGGGAGCCATACGCCATTTCGGGGTACCGTCGTCATTGACCACCGGCGTTCCCTCTTCGACCATCGAGGCGGTGAAGGCGGTATACCAAAAGATCTGCTGTGCTACATTGCCTTTCGCTAAGCTGGGAAGAGATTGATAGAAGTCCATGCCTAGAGCTCCAGGAGGAGCGTACTTACGCAACCAATCCATATATTTGCGTAGTGCATATTTTGCCGCCGGCCCGTTTGTCGCGCCACCACGACTAACACTGGCACCAACGCGACTACAGTCTTCTACGCGGATTCCCCATTCATCTACTGGCTTGCCGTTCGGGATTCCTTTGTCGCCGGCACCAGCCATCGACAACCAGGCATCGGTAAAGCGCCAACCTAAGTCTGGAGCTTTCTTGCCATAATCCATGTGCCCATAGATTGCTTTGCCATCGATTTCACGGACATGCTCACTGAAGAATTCAGCAATGTCTTCATAAGCTGACCAGTTAACAGGAACACCTAATTCATAGCCGTAGAGTTTTTTAAATTGTTGCTTCAAGTCATCACGATTGAACCAGTCGTAGCGGAACCAGTAGAGGTTGGCAAATTGCTGGTCAGGAAGTTGGTAAAGCTTGCCATCGGGACCGGTAGTGAAAGACTTGCCCATGAAGTCGTCGACGTCCAGTGTTGGCAGGGTAACGTCTTTGCCTTCACCAGCCATCCAATCAGTCAAGTTGACAACATGACCATAACGAAAGTGGGTGCCGATCAGGTCAGAGTCATTAATGTAGGCATCAAAAACATTTTCACCGGACTGCATCTGAATCTGCAATTTTTCAATGACGTCACCTTCCTGAATCAGGTCGTGAGTGACTTCGATACCAGTGATTTCCGTGAAGGCTTTGGCGAGTACTTTTGATTCGTACTCATGAGTTGGAATAGTTTCGGAGACAACCTTAATCTTCATCCCCTTGAAAGGCTTTGCAGCATTGATGAACCATTCCATTTCTTTCATTTGTTCAGCTTTGGAAAGAGTCGATGGCTGAAATTCGCTATCGACCCATTTCTTGGCAGCAGCCATGTCTGCGATTGCCGACGTTGAAAGCAACATCAACAATGTGGTAGTGAGGCTGACCAAGAGTCCCACACGCGAAGTTTTACTGCGAATTTCTGCTGTCATCATCACTCCTCCTTCTTTAGACCTTCTGATTACGAGTCTCTCCGCCGGCGTGAAGGTCAATACGCAGAGCAAAGAGGAACCCAATAGAGCTCACTTATCCCCAACGCATTAAGACAATCATCCAAATCAAAGAAATCACAAAAGCGAACCAGAGGTTTAAACTGGTCAATCCAATCCAGGCCAAATGGATATAAGCACTACCGAGAAGGCCTATAAACAATCGATCTCCTGGTGTTGTAGCAATCGGCAAAAAGCCTTTGCGTTCAATACTCGGTGACTTGACTTGCCAGACGGTCATAGTTGCGAGAAGGCAAGCAATGGTGATGAAAAAAACTGCTGTAGGCACGGTCCATGCCATCCACTCCAAAGCCATAGCTCTCTCCGTTAAACGCGCCCGAGGGCAAAGCCCTTGGCAAGGTGGTTACGCACAAACCAAATAACCAGTGCACCCGGAACGATCGTCAAAATGCCGGCGGCTGCCAACAATCCCCAATCAAGCCCTGATGCGCTGACTGTCCGCGTCATGGTCGCAGCAATGGGCTTGGCAGCAGTAGTCGTCAGGGTTCTGGCCAGCAATAGCTCTACCCATGAGAACATGAAGCAGAAAAACGCCGTCACCCCGATACCAGTGCGTATCAGTGGCATGAAAATGGTCAGGAAAAAGCGAGGGAAACTGTAGCCATCAATATAGGCCATTTCGTCAATTTCACGCGGAACACCGGACATGAAACCTTCCAAAACCCAAACAGCTAAAGGCACATTGAAAAGGCAATGAGAGAGTGCTACCGCAAAATGAGTGTCGATAAGGCCAAAAGTTGAGTAGAGTTGGAAAAAGGGCAGCAGGAAGACCGCTGGCGGAGCCATACGATTCGTCAGCAACCAGAAAAACAAGTGTTTATCACCAAGAAAACTGAACCGCGAAAAGGCATAGGCGGCCGGCAATGCGGTTACCAGGGAGATAACAACATTCATACTGACGTAATAAATGGTATTTAAGTATCCTGAATACCATGACTTGTCGGTAAAAATCTTCAAGTAGTTGTCCAGGGTCGGATCCTGAGGGTAAAAAGAGAACACCCTCATGATGTCCGCGTTAGTGCGAAACGACATGTTCAGCATCCAGTAGATCGGCAGTAACAACAGGACAAAATAGATGACCAGGCCAATGGTTCTTTTTTGTAACTTCATGATTTGTCTCCGGTGCCAACTTTCAACAGGGCCTGATAGAACAACCAGCAGAACAACAACACTATGAGAAAATAGATGATTGAAAAAGCGGCTGCCGGCCCGAGGTCAAACTGACCGACAGCAAGTTTGACAAGGTAGATCGACAAAAAAGTGGTTGAATTACCAGGGCCGCCACCGGTCAGGACAAAGGGCTCAGCATAGATCAAAAAACTATCCATAAAACGCAGTAAAACGGCGATGGTAAGAACGCCGCGCATTTTTGGAAGTTGAATGTAACGAAAAGTCGCCCAGGTTGAGGCTCCATCTATACGTGCCGCTTGAAAATAGGCTTCCGGGATAGCTTGAAGTCCGGCATAAGCCAGTAACACCACAAGCGGTGTCCAGTGCCATACCTCCATCAACAACACTGTTATCCAGGCATCCAGAGGAGCGGCAGTGTGATCGAATGGAATTCCCATACTATTGATTGCTGCACCAAAGAGACCGATGTCGGGGCGAGTGAAAATAATCCAGATAGTGCCTATGACGTTCCATGGGATAAGCAGTGGCAATGCAACCAGGACCAAGCTGAGAGATGCGCCCCAGCCCTTTTTCGGCATCATCAAGGCGATAATAATACCTAGGGGGATTTCAATCAGGAGGACCAAGGCCGAAAACAGCAACTGCCGACTAAGCGCATCATGCAGTCGTTGGTCCGTTAACACCTCTTTGTACCATTCGGTCGCAACAAATATACGATTTTCAGGGCCGAAGATGTCCTGGACCGAGTAATTGACGACCGTCATCAATGGCAGAATCGCTGAAACTGCGACGACCAGAAAAACCGGGATAACCATGAACCAGGCTTTATTGTTTTCCCATTTATTCATTTAGCGTCCTCCGTTCGCGCCTGAGCTTGTGGGGCCGTCTCCACTAACTTCCCATCAGCATAGATTCTGATCCACTGAGGGAGGAATTCCAGATAAATGTTTTCTACTGGTACGTCCAGGAATTCTGGCAGCTTAACCTTGAGGATCTGGCCATCCAACAGAACTGTAGCGACCTTGCAAGTGCCAAGATCTTCAACTTCTTTTATGGTCACGAGATGAGAGCCATCGACTTCTTGCGCATGTAACTTTAGAAACTCGGGGCGTATTCCTAATTCGAATTGTCCACTCAGGGCTTCGCTGCCTTTACCGACGGGAATCTTCAGGTCACCGATACTGGCAACTCCTTCCTGCATTTGACAGGGCACGATATTCATTCCGGGACTACCGATGAAATATCCGACGAAAGTGTGCTTGGGGTTTTCGAAAAGATCCTGCGGGGTGCCGATTTGCAACACCTGACCTTCGTTCATAACCACAACCTTGTCGGCAAAAGTCAATGCCTCCAGTTGGTCGTGAGTGACATAAACCATGGTGAGGTTAAAACGAGCATGAATCTGTTTAAGCTTGCGGCGCAGGAGTAATTTCAGGTGTGGATCGATGACTGTAAGAGGCTCGTCAAACAAGATGGCTGCAACATCGCTGCGCACTAGCCCACGACCAAGAGAAATTTTCTGTTTGGCATCAGCGCTCAGGTTTGCGGCACGTTTGTGCAAGACATCACTCAGTTCCAACATTTCCGAGACTTCGTTAACTCTCTCACGAATCTCAGATTCAGACAGTTTCCGATTGCGCAACGGAAATGCCAGGTTGTCGTAAACACTCATTGTGTCATAAATGACAGGGAACTGAAAAACCTGTGCAATATTGCGTTCCTGTGGCGGCAATGCGGTCACATCCTTACCGTCAAACAGGACCTGTCCATCTGTTGGCTGAACTAACCCGGAAATGATATTCAGAAGAGTAGTTTTCCCGCATCCGGACGGGCCAAGCAGAGCGTAGGCACTTCCGTCTTCCCAAACATGATCCATCTTTCGCAGGGCATAATCATCCTCTGCATCTGGATTGGAGAGATAGGAGTGTGCCAGACTTTTCAAATCTATTCGTGCCATTAATTGTTACCTTTAAGTCATTGTAGGTGAGTCAGGCCTGGTCGGAGAGATCACCAGGCGTCCATCGAGATCAAATACATACAGGTTGGCCGAATCGACATAAACTTTAGCCTGGTCTCCCATACGGTAGTTGTGAATCCCTTGTTGCTGAACCGTCCATGGATCATCACTATGAAAAAGATGTACAAAAGTTTCTGAGCCACTGATTTCTGCCAGATCAATGGTGGTCTGGAACTCGATGTCATCAGAAGTTTGCATCTCTAACTGCAAATGGTTGGCACGCATACCGAACCTATAATCACCCGGCGGCAAACCACTCAGGTGATGTCGCAGAGGGACTTCCTTGGCATCCCCTAGACGCAGAGAGTTCCTGTCGACCTTGCCAGCAACAATATTCATCGCTGGGTCACTGAATGCCTGTGCAATCCTTGTGGATTGTGGATGCTGATAAACATCGACGGTTGGGCCGAACTGCTCCAACCGGCCTTCATGTAGTACAGCGGTATTTCCACCAAGCGTCAGTGCCTCCATTGGTTCAGTGGTTGCGTAGACAACAATCGATTTGCGGCGTTTGAAAATATCGCGCATTTCCGTCCGTAAATCTTCCCGCAGCTTATAGTCGAGATTCACCAACGGTTCATCAAGCAACAACAATTCAGAGTCCTTGACAAGCGCCCGGGCGATCGCTGTACGTTGCTGCTGGCCACCAGAGAGTTCTACCGGCAATCGCTCGAGGAGGGAATCGATATGTAGCATCTCGGCAGCTTCACGGACCCGGCGATCAATTTCGGCATCGAGCACCTTAGCCATTCGCAATGGAGACGCTATATTCTTGTATACGGTCATCGATGGATAATTGATAAATTGTTGATAGACCATCGCAACATCACGTTTACGAACTGAAATACCGGTCAAGTCCTTGCCATTCATCAGGATACGCCCTTTGGTTGGCTTGTCCAATCCTGCCATTAAACGCATCAGGGTGGTTTTGCCTGCCAGTGTTCGCCCGAGCAAGACATTGAAAGTCCCAGGTTCTAATTGCAGTGAAATGTCATCAATGTGACATTCATTTGCAACCGACTTTGTGATGTTTTCGATAACCATTGCCATGCGTCAGCTTCCTTTATCTATAGCAATTCTTTCGATTTGTGGGATTGAAAGGGTCGGTGTGTGTAAAGCGACATTTGATTCAGCCAGAATTGCCTTAATGTGGGGTGGTGGCAACTGATCGGTGAAAAGGGCATCAACCTGCGAGATGCTGCCAAGACGAACCATCGCACAGCGATCAAATTTGCTGTGATCCGCACCCAAAAAAACTTGTCGCGAATTTTCGATAATGGCCTGCGTGACCCTAACTTCATGATAGTCGAAATCGAGAAGAGTCCCTTCAGCGTCAATACACGAAATGCCGATGATGCCAAAATCAACCTTGAACTGGCGAATAAAGTCTATTGTCGCCTCACCGGTTATCCCCCCATCTCGTTGCCGAACCACTCCACCGGCGATAATAATTTCAAAACTTGGGTTGCTGCGCAGAATCGCCGCAACGTTCAAATTATTGGTAATAATCCTCAATCCGGTATGATTTTGTAATGCTTTGGCGACTTCTTCAGTGGTGGTTCCAATATTGATAAAGATGGAGGCCCGGTCGGGAATGTGTTTGGCAACCATCTCGGCTATTTTGCGTTTTTCTTCAAGATGCAGAACCTGCCGGGCAGCGTACTCCACATTCTCGACCGTTGAAGAGAGACCAGCGCCACCATGATAGCGTGTGAGCAACTCTTGTTCGCAGAGAGCATTGATGTCGCGGCGGATTGTTTGCGGCGTAACGTTGAAATTCTGGGCCAGGGTTTCGATGG
Organism: Deltaproteobacteria bacterium; assembly: GCA_019313105.1. Classification (GTDB taxonomy): domain Bacteria; phylum Desulfobacterota; class Desulfuromonadia; order Desulfuromonadales; family BM103; genus JAFDBW01. The sequence goes on from JAFDBW010000272.1 coordinate 13,102, forward strand.
AGACGAAGCCTCGCTGCTGTACCAGGGATAAAATTTCCTGTTGACGCTGATTCACGATAGACCCAATCATTTTTTAAAGGCCCGTTGATAATGTTCACTTTGAGGCTAGAACAGTATTTGTATATCAAATAATGTTCAATTGACAAGCACAATATCAACATTTGTTTTCGCATACGAACACTTCTTTCACTTCAGGCATTCGCAATTGACTGCTTGTGAACACCTAGAATAGAATCAGGTTTCAAGGAGGATCCTAATGAGTAGACGCCATATTCTTGCTATCGACCAGGGGACTACCAGCTCTCGGGCAATGATTTTTGATCAAAACGGGCACTGTGTTGCAGTTGCCCAACAGGAATTTCGCCAGATCTACCCACAAGATGGTTGGGTAGAGCACGATCCGGAGGACATTTGGCGCTCGGTACTCAAGGTATGCCGCCAAGCTATCCAGCAAGCGAGCGAGGCTGGAATCCAGGTCGCTGGGATTGGCATAACCAATCAACGTGAGACGACACTGGTCTGGGATCGACAAACAGGCAAACCGATCTACAATGCCATTGTATGGCAAGATCGTCGTACTGCCGATCATTGCAACGAGTTAAAGAAAACCCAGAAAGAAGAGCAGGTATCAGAGCTGACCGGCCTCCTGCTTGACCCTTATTTTTCAGCAACAAAACTAGCATGGATTCTCGACAATGTGGACGGCGCACGGGCTCGGGCCCAAAAAGGCGAATTGGCTTTTGGTACGGTAGACAGCTTCCTGCTCTGGCGACTTACGGGTGGCGCAGTACACGCAACGGACGCCACCAACGCATCACGCACCATGTTGTTCAATATCCATACACAGCAGTGGGACAAATCGTTGCTGGACATGTTCAGCATACCCCAATCCCTGCTCCCGGAAGTAAAAGACTGTATTGCCGATTTCGGTTCAACAGAAGCCCCTTTGTTTGACCGTCCGATTCCGATTGGCGGCGTTGCCGGCGACCAGCAAGCGGCAGCAATCGGGCAGGCATGCATTGAACCAGGAATGATCAAGAGCACCTACGGCACCGGTTGTTTTATTTTGTTGAATACGGGAGAGAATGCTTTTCGTTCACAAAACAGATTACTGACGACAGTTGCCTATCGGGTGGCGGGCCAGACCAGCTACGCTATAGAAGGATCAATATTTGTTGCGGGTGCAGCCATCCAGTGGATTCGTGACGGGCTGAAACTGATCGAATCTGCCGAACAAACCGAGCCTCTGGCACAGAGCATTGAATCCAACAAAGGAGTTTATCTCGTTCCCGCATTTACAGGACTCGGCGCACCACATTGGGACCCACATGCGCGTGGAGCAATGTTCGGTCTAACACGTGATACTGGGATAGCTGAAATCGTCAGGGCAACCCTTGAATCGGTGGGATATCAAACCCACGACTTGATGGAAGCGATGGAACGAGACAGCGAAGCCAGGCCCAACACCTTAAGAGTTGACGGCGGCATGGTCGCCAACAACTGGTTCCTTCAGTTTCTGGCCGACCTGTTGGATGTCCCGGTAGAACGCCCCCAGGTGGCCGAAACTACAGCTTTAGGGGCAGCCTACCTAGCAGGCGTGCAGCTCGGCATAATTGATTCATTGGCAGACATTGGCAGCCTTTGGAAAAAAGAGGCGCTCTTCACTCCTGCCGGCAATCAATCTGAAAGAAACGTCCTGTTACAAGGCTGGGAAAAGGCAATTGCCAAGGTTCTGGAGAGCAAAGATTAACAGGGGGCTGAACGAATGTCTGGAGAACGGACTAATTTAATAAGAGAGGACCTTTGCGGAAAGGTTGTTCTGGTGACGGGCGGCGGCAGCGGGATAGGCGCCGCAGCAGCGGAAGCCTTCGGGCGCCACGGTGCCAGTGTTGGCATTCATTATCACAGCAGTAACAAACAAAGCATTTCAGAGCTCGTTACAAGAATTCGCTTAGCTGGCGGCAAAGCGTTTACGGTTCAGGCAGACTTCAATTCAAGCAGTGCTGTGACAAACACTATCGAACAAGTGTCCAACCACTTTGGCCGACTGGATATCCTGCTCAACAATGCCGGCAGCATGATTGACCGTCGACGTCTGGAAGAGACTGATGATGAATTCATTAATCAGGTTTTCGATCTCAATGCACGTTCAATAGTAACCGCCTGCCGAGCTGTTGAGCCCCTCTTCACAAACCAGGGTGGTGGTTGCATTATCAACATCAGTTCTATTTCCGCCCGCACCGGCGGCAGTCCCGGCTCTTCAGTATATAGTGCATGCAAGGCTTTTGTTAGCACCCTGACCCGTTCCTTAGCACGAGAACTGGCTGACAGAAAAATTCGTGTCAATGCCATTTCTCCCGGCACTATTGACACAGCATTTCACGAGCGGTTTTCAAGCGTTACAAAATTGGAAAAGACCCGCAAGGACATTCCATTGCAACGCCTGGGGCAAGCGGATGATTGTACAGGAGCAGCTCTTTACCTGGCTTGTGAACGGCTCAGCGGCTACGTGACTGGTCAAGTAATTGAAGTCAACGGTGGTCAATTAATGGCCTGACCATTGAGGCATGATATTGAGAGTGAAGAGAGTTGACGGCTATCTAAAATTGGCACAAATGGCCTTTCAGGTAACGACGGCAACCGATGTAAACGACATGTAAGATTCACGTTTCTTCCCAGACGATACAGATCAAGGGGCTGGCCATAACGGCCAACCCCTTGATTTCATGATGGTACCCGGGACGAGAATCGAACTCGTACAGGATTGCTCCCGAGGGATTTTAAGTCCCTTGCGTCTACCAGTTCCGCCACCCGGGCAAAATGATTAAAGTTCGGCTATTATTAGTGCAATTGGGAGCAACGTGTCAACCGGAGGATATTACATGCAGACTCACGCAACCTGTCCACACTGCGGCAAACGAACGACTCGCTACCGCAACCCCTTGCCGACTGTCGACATCATTATTATGATCAGCGAAAAAATCGTCCTGATAGAACGGCACAACCCACCCCAAGGCTGGGCACTCCCGGGAGGTTTTGTCGACTATGGCGAGTCGCTGGAAGAGGCCGCTTTGCGCGAGGCACGAGAAGAAACCGGTCTCGAGGTCAGCAACCTGCGACAATTCCGGGCTTATTCGGACCCGAAGCGCGACCCCAGGCAGCACAACATCTCAATAGTTTTCTGCGCTGATGCCGTAGGCCAACCGATCGCCGGGGATGATGCAAAAAATGTCCGGCTCTTTGCGGTCGATGAATTGCCCGCACTCCTCTGCTTCGACCACGCACGCATAATCGATGATTACCTTGCCGCAAAGAAGTGAATATCGGGTTCTCTTTCGAGCAGGCCGTGTTTATGGCAAAGCACAAAATACAGGCGCAAACCCTCGATATGGCCATCAGTCAAATCATAAGACATGCCGCGCCAGTACTCTTCAAGACGCATCGCGGAAAAACCGGTGCGTGCGGACAGACGGGCGGCCATGTCCGGCAAATGATTGAAAGCATAGTCCCGCGAGGCTTGCAGTTGCTTCGCCAAAGCACTGACTTCAAGAGGAAATTTTTCGATCGCTTCCCTGCGTAATATCCATAGTGCAAAGACAAACGGCAAGCCGGAAAAATGGTACCACAAGGTACCGAGATCGGTGATTTGAAAATGTTGGGGACAATTCTGTGTCGCAGCAAGAGCACGATCGCCGATCAGAAGAACGCTCTGGCCGTCCTGCAGGCAAGCCTCCACCTCCTGCTCTGGAACCTTGAAAGAGACGTCATCGATCCTGCAGAATTCCTTGAGCAGGATCTGTAAAAGGTTGATCGAGGTTGCGGATTCTCCGGTTATGGCAATTTCCCGCCCGGTCAACTCGTTCAGAGGCCCCGGGGTAAAGAGCAAAACGCTGTGCACAGGGCCGACGCTGCTGATCGAATGGCCCGGCAGCAAGAGGTAGTCGTCAGAGTGCAAGCCATACTCATAAGATGACGAGGGGCAGGCATCAATCTTGCCTTCGGCCAGCATCCTGTTCAATTCTGAAGGCACCCCGGCAATGACTTCGCCGGCGAAACCCTGCTCCGTGAGGTAATGGAAATAGGGTGCTACATTCAGGTAGGCAATGCGTCCGATTTTTAATGTCATGTTATGTGGCTAACAAAAGAACGTGCAAAGAAAATGCGGAGAGATGTCTCCGCAGGAACCAGATCGTTGCATCGTTCAGCATCAGGGGAAATCAATCAAGGCAAGATCTTTTGACTTGATCTGGAAAGCGCCAAAGCCCGTCGAGCCATAAAACTGTGCGCGTGAGCGAACTTGCAGCGTCATGGTCTCACCGGTTTTGAGCTTGACGTCAACCATGACTGCGTCACCCTTGTTGTCTCCAAAGGTGATCGTATCGATATTCTCGAAGGGTATCGTCAGTTTGCCCTGTCCGCGCCAGGCATCAAGTGAGATTTTACCGGCCATGGAAAACTTCTCCAGAGAGGTGGTGACCCCATCCCGGTCCTTAACCTCTACTTGAATGTTCACGTCTGTTTCAGGTATCGTACCTTCCGGCTGTCCACCTAACCCTCCCATCCCCGTACAGAAGATGGCAACGATCAGCACCAGGATCAGCTTTAATCCGCGATTCATATCCGCCTCCATGTGACCCCCTTAAGATAACGCATACTAGCACGGCAGACAAATTCTGTTCAATGTTCAAACAATCACACAAAATGCATAGATCAGCGCATCATATTCCAATCTGTATGAGCGTATTTTTCTCGACATAACCTTTCTGCTGCATCCAGTTCATCAGCGTTCGGCCAGGAGACCCTCAACGAGGCATCGATCGCTTTCGAGAATTCTCCGGCGATGCACGTTTCAACCTCTGTGACCGTCAGCGCCTGCCTGGCCCACCTGTTGAGCCATCCCACCTTGTCGAGAGAGCCTGCCATCTCAGTATTTATATTGGTCTTGAGAACCCTCCCAAGCAGATCGAGGTCTAATTCCAGTGGGATCGAACCGTGTTGTAGAAACGCCTGGCCGTGGCGTTTCTGTGCGCTCCCGGCGACCTTGCAGTCGTCAATAACCAGTTCATATTGGGACGGAGCTGAGAAACAGACCGCCTTGGTAGCATTCAACTGTCCCCCGCGCGGCCGACCAGGAACAAGCTTTGCCGACAAACCAAGTTGCAGCAGGGCTTTCTGCAGAACCTCTGAAATGACCCGGTAACTGTCAAGAACGGATCTGCCGAACAGCCCGGAGACGGATGGTGCAATCACCGAGTAGGTGACTTCGTTATCGTGCAGAACGGCCCTGCCGCCGGTTGATCGTCGGACAACATCGAGGCCGGCCTGACGACAGACTTCCAAGTCAATATCAGTCGTTACGGACTGGGCATAACCAAGAGTCACCGTTGCCGGCTGCCAGCGGTAGAAGCGAAGCACAGCTGGAGAGGTACCCTTGGCCACCGCTTGCAGAAGCGCCTCGTCCAGAGCCATGTTCATGGCACCTGTCTGGAATCCCGAATTTATCAAGCGCCAGTCGTGCATGTGAGTAATGTGACTTGAAAAAACAAAGGCCAGGGAACCCTGGCCTTTTGGTTATAGTTTCAATCGTTCAAGGAAACCCGTATCAATATCACCCTCGATAAATTCCTTGTTGCTCATGATCCGCTGGTGAAACTCAATGGTCGTTTTTATCCCACCGATAATAAATTCATCGAGTGCCCTGGCCATGCGTTTAATCGCTTCTTCCCGCGTATCCGCATGCACAATCAGCTTGGCAATCATTGAGTCGTAGTGCGGCAGAACCGTGTACTGATCGTAAACAGCGCTGTCAATGCGAACACCCAGGCCGCCAGGGGGATGATAGCCGTCGATCTTGCCTGGAC
>JAFDBW010000273.1 GCA_019313105.1 Deltaproteobacteria bacterium
GGCGTCAGGGGCCGCAACCCCTGCATCCACTTGCATTGATTGATGGTTTGCCGGTTGCGCCCGGCAGGCGCCCTACTTTTCTTGCCGGCCAAGAAAAGTAGGCAAAAGAAGGCCGCCCTCCGTTTGCCCGCCATAGCGCTTCGCCCTATGACGGGTTCCCTCACGCCATGAAATCAATCCGGCGAAGAAAAAAACTCGGCTGACGCCTCAGACAGTTTTTCTTCGTTTACCCGGATTAATTTCATTCTGTTCGGCGGCACTCAAAGGGAGGGAAAGTCAAAACAAAGTAATGAAAAAGGTCAACAGCTTAATAAGCTGTTGCGCTCGCTATCATGAAATCCGACTGAATTAGTTAGCACCCTGATACAGCCGGGCAAAATGCCAGTCTTTTCTGTTCTGTTCCTGTATACTTAAGAACAAAAACGGATCATAATTCACCATGACCACACCGATACTCATTATTGGCGGCGGCCTGGCCGGTACCGAAGCCGCCTGGCAGATTGCCCAGCGAGGGCTTCCGGTCGATCTTTTCGAGATGCGCCCGGAGCGCATGACACCGGCCCACCACGGCGGGCGACTGGGCGAACTGGTCTGTTCCAACAGTCTGCGTGGCACCGGCATGCACAATGCGGTCGGGTTACTGAAAGAGGAGCTGAGATGCTGCAACAGTCTCTTCATCGAAGCCGCTGACGCCCACTCGGTTCCGGCCGGGGGAGCCCTAGCCGTCGACCGGGATGATTTTGCTGATCACCTGACCCGGGCGATCGAAGAACACCCCTTGATTACCCTGCATAGACAGGAGATCACCGAAATCCCCGGCGACCGGCTGGTCATCATCGCCAGCGGGCCCCTGACATCCGAGATCCTCGCTACAGAAATCGCGGCACTGACCGGCCGGGAGCATCTTTATTTCTACGACGCCATCGCCCCGATCGTCGAATCAGACTCGATCGATCGGGACCTGGTTTACGCAGCCTCCCGCTACGGTCGAGGTGGTGCCGATTACCTCAATTGCCCGTTCGACAAAGAGCAGTACCTGGACTTTGTCGAAGCTCTTTGCAAGGCCGAAAAAGTAGAACCCCGCAAATTTGAGAAAGTTGTCCATTTCGAGGGCTGCATGCCGATCGAAGCCCTGGCTGAACGTGGCGAGATGACTTTGGCCTTCGGGCCGATGAAACCGGTCGGGCTGCCGGACCCGCGAACCGGGCACGACCCTTACGCAGTCGTGCAGCTGCGCCAAGACGACCGCCACGCCAACCTCTACAACCTGGTCGGCTTTCAAACCAAGCTGACTTACCCGGAACAGCGCCGCATCTTCCGCACCATTCCCGGTCTGGGTGATGCCACTTTTGCACGCCTGGGCAGCATGCACCGCAACACCTTCATCAATGCCCCCGCTTGTCTGAACCAATTTCTGCAGTTTAAGGACAAACCGAAACTGCTGTTTGCCGGACAGATCACCGGAGTCGAAGGTTACGTCGAATCCGCCGCAAGCGGTTTCCTGGCCGGCCTGATTTCTGTGGCACTCTGTAACGGGACTGTTTTCCTGCCCCCCCCTTCAACCACGGCACTTGGTGCCCTGCTCAACTACCCTGCGACAGCCTCTGCGGAGAACTACCAGCCGATGAACATCACCTACGGGCTCTTCCCCCCTCTTGAGCAACGGATACGCAAACGCCGTGACCGGCGTCAGGCCTTGGCAGATCGGGCTCTTCAGGATCTGCAATCCTGGCTCAGCAGGACAGCAATAGCGTTAAGATGATTGCCAGAAAACCAAATAACTGGTAGGGTTTATAGTCAATAGTCACACATCCTGCTAAAGTTCGGGACTGGTCTTCTGCAGAAGGGAAAAGAGTTGGTCACAACAGGCTCAACAGACAAACTGGTCGACCCACGCGATCTTCTCGAAATATTGCACCAGCAACCGCTGATGGCACCGTTCAACCTGACTTTCTACTCTGAGAAGAATGGTCGCAAGGGATTGGTTGATGCGATTCGTGAAATTTGCGTGTCTCTTGACTGTGACACCTCCTGCACTCCAGACTGCTACCGCGAATGGGAAGAAAAACTTTCCCAAATATCCTTGGCAAAGCGACTATCGGTCAAGTCCTGTACTCACGGTTTTCTCTGTTTTGTTCTCGCTCTTCCGGAGAACAGGAACCTGCCGGATTACCTGATTGGCTGTGTCGCTTTCGAACATCAAGGACGCATTACGCATGTCACGCGTGCTCAAACTCCTGATGCTTCAGACACGACGATCGTCAAGTCGAAACAGACGCTCCGATCTGTAAGTGCCCCCGAAGCGGAATTGGCGATTAGAGAGATATCCCATATCCTGCCGCAAATTCTCGACGGGCAGATCCATGCCCTCAGCTTGAGCCGCACGACCCAAAGGCTCGAGGCTGTGCAGAAATTGAATCGCGACCTGGCAGACTGTACTGACGTTGATCATGCTATGAACATCGTCAGCGAGGCGCTGGTTGTGCTGTTCAATCTTCCCCGGATCCTGATCGTGCTGCAGAAGCCGGGACAAGCCATGACGGTCCATTCGACCCTTGGACTTGACCCGGACTCCTTAAAACTGGACCAAAAACGCCTCGCCGAATACCTGGACGGATCTTCCTGCCAACCCAGGGTCATGCCCGGCAATGAATTTACTGAATTTTTCCACGGTTTGCAGACTCGTTCTGCACACATCTTCCCGATCGGCGTCAAAGACTGCCGGCTTGGCATCATCGTCATTCTCGATCTCGATTTGCACAGCCGGGACCAGGCCATGATTGAACTTCTGATCAACGGTCTTGCAGCCCGGCTGGAAAGCCTCGAAACAGCGGCAAGCCACCAGCAGGAGAGCCAATTCTCGGCACGCCTGATCTCAATGATCAGTGACCTCTCACTGGTCACAAACAGCAAAGAGCTCTATCAGAAGATTCTCGAGATGGCGGCAGAGTTGCTTTCGGCATCCAGCGGTTCGCTGATGTTGCTCAACGAATCGGACGGGACGCTAAAAATCGAAACCGCCAAGGGGATGAACCCGGCACTGGCCAAGGCCATGTCGGTTACCTTCGGCGAGGGAATTGCCGGACACGTCGCCAAAAGTGGTTTTCCGATGCTGGTCAACGACATCGAACGGGACAAGCGTGTCGCCTACAGGAATCGACCGCGCTTCAAGACCAAATCGTTCATCAGTCTGCCCCTTGAATCCGAGGGTCGGCTGATCGGAGTCCTTAACCTTGCAGACAAAAGTAATGGCAGCAGTTTCACAGAGAAAGACCTGAACCGGTTGAAAACCTTTACCGGTTATGCGGTACCGATGATCGCCCGTGCCGCAACATTGGAAAAAGTTGGAAAATTCGAGCAGCTCGCTATCACCGATCCTTTGACCGGTCTCTACAATCGGCGCTTCCTTGAAGATCGCCTGCAGGAGGAATTCAGCCGCAGCGGACGTCATAAGCAGAATTTCTGCATTATTCTTGCCGACCTCGACAACTTCAAGATGTACAACGACATCTGCGGTCATCTCGCTGGCGACCAGGTTCTCCGCAAGGTGGCCAGCCTGTTGCGGCGGACCGCACGTGATATGGATGTCGTCTCCCGCTATGGTGGCGAGGAGTTTTGTATCATCCTGCCGGGTACCGGCAAAAAAGAGTCCGTGTTTGTCGGTGAGCGTATGCGCAGGGTCATTGAAGTTGAGAGCTTTCCCGGCGAAAATCACCTGCCGCTCGGCCGGCTGACCATAAGCCTCGGCATTGCCTCTTTCCCCGCGGACGGCGTCACTGCTAACGAATTGATCCATGCCTCCGATTTGGCCCTTTATCAGGCCAAGGCCATGGGCCGCAATCGACTGGTTCTCTTCGAACCATCCCTGGAAGGCAAGGCGCTGCCAGCTTTGCGAGGCTGACAACCCGATCCGCCACCGGAATATCTCATGCAAGAAGAACCTCAGGGGATAGTGCTTGCGTCGGCGTCGTCACGTCGATGTGAACTGCTGGAGCAGGTCGGCATCCCTTTCCAGATCATACCGAGCAGCATCGACGAAACATTGCTTGCCGACGAAACCGCAGAAGACCACGCGATCCGACTCAGTCGTGACAAGGCCCTAGAGGTTGCCGGCAGACAGGCCGTTGCAGGGCGCTGGTTCATCGGCAGCGATACGATTGTTGTGCGTGACAATGTCATTCTGGGCAAGCCTTTCGACGCAGCAGAGGCCAGACAGATGCTCACCAGTCTCTCCGGTCGCAGCCATCGGGTGATTTCCGGTTACGCTGTACACGACCGCGACAGCGGCCAGACAATCAGTGCCGCAGTCGTCACCCGGGTCTTTTTCAAGAAATTGACAAGCCGTGAAATCGAAGGGTACATTGCTACCGGTGAACCATTTGACAAGGCTGGCGCCTACGCCATACAGGGAATCGGCTCATTCATGGTTCCTAGGATCGAAGGCAGCTATACCAACGTGGTCGGTCTGCCGCTTTGCGAAGTCATCGCCGCACTCGAAGAGATGGCAGCGATTGAACTTTTCTCCAAATGATTGCTATGGATATTGCCGACAACATTTCTCAAATCCGTCAACAGATCGCAGCCGCATGTGTAAAATGCGGCCGCAACCCGGAGGACATCCGTTTGGTTGCAGTGTCGAAGAAAAAACCGGCGACGGATATTGAGGCGGCAATTGCCGCCGGACAGACCCTGTTCGGTGAAAGCTATGTCCAGGAGTGTGTCGCCAAAATCGATGAAGTCGAATCTGCTGCCGAATGGCATTTCATCGGCGGCCTGCAAAGTAACAAGGTTAAATACCTGGCCGGCAAGGTGACAATGATCCATTCGGTTGACCGGCTCTCACTGGCCGAGGAAATAGACCGCCAATGGGGAAAGCTCGGTTCTTCCGTAGACATTCTCATCCAGGTCAACCTCGGCGAGGAGCAAACCAAATCCGGGACCACGGCAGACGAGCTGCTCAAGCTGGTGAGTCAGGTCGCCCGGCTCCAACACCTTCGCATCAAGGGACTGATGGCCCTGCCGCCCTGGGAAGAGGACCCGGAGGCGGTTCGCCCTTATTTCCGACAGCTGAGAGAGCTTGCCGCACAGGTCGAAGCCCTGGGGTTGCCGAACGTCGAGATGGAAGAACTCTCCATGGGCATGAGCCACGACTTTGAGGCCGCCGTCGAGGAAGGTGCCACCATGGTCCGCATCGGCACGGCCATCTTCGGTGCCAGGTAAACAACTAATTGCCACAAAGACGCAAAGGCACAAAGCTGCCTTGCGGTCTAAACACAAACATTTAAGTTCTTTTGTGTCTTTGTGCCCTCGTGGCTAATTTGTCAAACTCTATTTCAGGCCACGCGGCCCCGGTTTTGATATGTCCATAAATGCCTTTCTTTTCGACC
>JAFDBW010000274.1 GCA_019313105.1 Deltaproteobacteria bacterium
AACTTCTGGATACCCAAAGATGTTAGGCTGGCCAGCATCACCCATGAAAAACGTTCGACGAGATCGTTGATCGGGTCAAGGGCCTGTCCCAGGGCCAGGGACACTCCCACTCCGGCAGGCTCTAACTGCAACTCGCTTTCCTGAAAGACCGACACAACCGCATTGAAGCCGCGCGCCAAAAGAAAGGCTGCGCCGGCATTCATCAGGCTTTGATCAATATATGCGCTGGCTCTGGTGTCGACGGTTTGAAAAAAATGTCTTTCGAATAAAGGCGTTCTTGTGGCAGGGATGATCGTCAGGACGAGCAGAGCGATCATGATGGCACTCCAGGCTATCTTTTTCCGTGTGTCATGCATAGTCACACTATTTCATCCTCTTCTCATGGGTCGTCGAAAGGCTTCCGTTGTGGAACTTTAGCACTTGCCAAGCAGGTTGAGCAAGCCGTGCTTAAAGAGCAATTGATTTGTCCGCACCGAATGCAGAGCCCAGCTGAGAGACAACACGTTCCCAAAAAAGACGCACGGGAAATCGGAATCGGGGGCAGGTGATTTTAACTATTGCCGACGCTGTCTTGCTGAAGCGGCTCTCTCTTGAACACAGGCTTTGCCGCAGTATACTTTTTACAGAGCTGATCGACCGGGGACACCTTGCATGTGCCCCCGGGCTGATCAACGGTTCCAGAATTTCGTGCTCGATCTGCCAGAGGAGAAGACGATGCGTTACCTATCCATCTTGATTGCAGCGACCTTGACACTGTTGTTCACCAGCGCCTGCCAGGAAGAGTCTCAACCGGTCGCAAAAGAGGTCCCGAAAGTCATAACGCAGCAGCATGAGGAAGCCGCGACAGCGGCGGAGACGGCTGAAAAAAACACCGAAAAATTGATGGAGAGAATCAAAGAAGAGGAGCACAAATCAATCGAGCATGCCAAGACACAAGCTCACAAGATTATGGACGCGTCTGACGAGAAAATGGCTGCAATGCATGACGGCAGTTTCAGTGAGAAGGCGCTTGCAACAGGGAAGCGGGTATACGAACAGACATGTGCTGCCTGCCACGCGACAGGGGTCGCCGGTGCGCCAAAAATAGGTGACAAAGACGCCTGGAGCGGCCATATCCATCACGGCCTGGATCACATGGTGGAGTCGGCCATCAACGGCAAGGGAGCGATGCCGGCCAGAGGTGGTAACGCGAGTTTGAGCGATGACTAGGTCAAGGCTGCGGTCGGCTATATTGTCGAACAGAGTCGTTAGTCTTCGCCTGAAGATTGCCGGAGGGGCTGGGGCTGTGGGGCTGGGACACTCAATTTCGAGTGTCCTTGGTTGTTCGTGAAGGATCGAGGAAACTAAGCCTTGACCACCAGCAGGGTGAGGTCGTCTTCCAGCGCCAGTTCGCCGCGGAAACGGTTTTCCGCGGCGAGCACGGAGGAGAGGATCTCCTCTGCTGATCCGGTCGCGGCGTTCGCCACGACCTCCTGCAAGCGTTCGATGCCGAACATCTGACCGTCGGCAGCGCGGGACTCCCAGATACCGTCAGTGCCGATCAACAGGATGTCGCCCGTCTCGACCAGGTTCGGGCCCGAGGACTCAAACACGGCATCTGCGAGGATGCCGAGCGGAATGCCGGTGCTTGCCAACTCCTCGAATTGCTCGGTGCGCCGGTGATAATGGAAAGCGGGCCCGTGACCGGCGGAAACCCAGCTGAAGGTTCTGGCTTCGGCATCCAGAATGCCGTAGAAAAGTGTCATGAACAGGTTGTCCGCGGTGTCCTGCTCGAGGTGACGGTTCAGGTCAGCAAGCAGCCCCCCTGCGTCTTTCAGCTCCGGTGTGGTCTGCGAGCGGAGGACGCTGCGCGCGGACGCCATAAGCAGCGTCGGGCCGATGCCGTGACCGGTGACATCGCCGACCACCACTGCCAGGCGTCGGTCGTCGATGCTGATGTAGTCAAAATAGTCGCCGCCGGTTTCGTCGCAGTAGAAGGTTTTGCCGGCGATATCGAACCCCTTAAATAACGGCGCGGCCTCCGGCAGGAGCCGTTGCTGTATTTCCCTGGCGGCCAGTAACGACTGCTTCATCGTTTCGCGCTCCTGCAGGTGGGGACCGACTTCATTAAAGGCGTCGCCGAGAGACTGCAGTTCGTCGCCGGTGTCGATCCTGACCCTGACCGTGTAGTCTCCTTCTGCCAATCGACTGGCCGCGCTGGCCAACTCCTTGATCGGCCGGGTAACGATCCGGGCACGAAAGTATGCCGTCAGGACCACCCAGACAAACACGATCAGCAGCAACAGGCTGCTGATTTCAAGGGCCGCAACAATCTTGTCGCGCAGATAATTCTCGACCTTGAGCGATGGGGCATACAACAGGCTGACAGGGACGATGACCAACGGAAAGGGTTCCCCGGAGATCCCCGAACTGTAGGCGACCAGGCTGTTTTCTCCCTGCCAGCGCATCGCCCGGACCCCGCTCCGCCCGGCCAGGATATCCTGTTTCAGGGCAAGCAGCGGCTCCTGGTCGGGGGATTCGAGCTCTTGTTGATCCGGGGGTCGTTTCCAATCGGCACTGGCGCCCTGTTTTTGGGCCCGTAACAGGATCTCAACGGTGACTG
>JAFDBW010000275.1 GCA_019313105.1 Deltaproteobacteria bacterium
TCGGCGACATTGTCCATCTGCCCACCGGTGTCAAGGACACCGAAGAGCAGATGAACACGGCGATCACCGACGCCCGCATCATCTATGTCGGTGAAACACACGACAACCCGGCGTCACACAGACAGGAACTGCAGGTCCTTAAAGCTGCCGTGGAGCGCTATCCGGGCCAGGTCAGTCTGGGCATGGAGATGTTTAACGCAGGCCATCAGGATGTTCTCGACAAGTGGGTGGCCGGCGAACTGAGTGAAAAGGAATTTTTGAAAGCTTCCGACTGGTACAGCAACTGGAGGATGGATTTTGCCTATTACTCCGACATCCTGCACTACGCACGCGAAGCGAAGATTCCTGTGGTCGGCATTAACGTCAACAGCGAGCTCCGTCAAAAAGTCGGCAGGTATGACCTGGCTGAGCTTGACGATGAGACCCGCACGCAGCTGCCGGAAATGGATCTTGACGACCGCTACCAGCGGGCCATGGTCGAATCGATATACGCGGGGCACGGTCAGGGCCCGAAAATGTTCGAGGCTTTTCTGCGGGTCCAGACCCTCTGGGATGAAAGTATGGCGGAGAACATCGTCAAGCACATGGTCGACCAGGGGCAGGAACATCGCATGGTAGTGATTGCCGGCGGTTATCACGTCCGTCACGGCTTCGGTATACCGAGGCGCGTATACCGTCGCATGCCGACATCCTACGTTCTGGTCGGCAGCCTGGAGCTGGTTGTGCCCGCCGAGATGCAGGACAAACTCATGGATGTCCGTCTGCCGACTTTCCCGATGGTTCCCTACGACTACCTGGCCTACACGGAGTACGAGAAACTGCCCGGCGAGCGTGTCAAGCTCGGCGTACGCATGAGGGAGGAGGATGGCAAAGTGGTTGTCGAGGCGGTTGTACCGAACTCGGCGGCGGCGATCGCCGGCGTTGCAGAAGGAGACATCATCGTCGCACTCGATGATACTACAATCGAAGAGAACTTCGACCTGGTCTATGCAGTCAATCAACATGTCAGCGGCGACCAGTCAAAATTGACGGTCGAACGCGGCGGAGAAAAAATCGAGCTGGATGTGACCTTTATCCCCTTGCCCATGAGCATGACAGACCACGGCAAAGGAAAATAAAAAAGGCGACAGTTCCCTTGTTTATCATTACATCCGTTGTGATGATAAACAAGGGAACTGTCGCCGATTTATGTGCTTATCAATCTTTTGTCGCGTCTCGCACTTCGCGCCTCACGCGACAAGCCTTTAAGCCTTCCCGGCACTTCCCAGTACAGCCTCGTTTTTGTGCTTGAGCAGTTCGATCAACTCCTTGCGGGCGGCCCCGAGATACTTGCGCGGGTCGAATTCGCCGGGATGGTTGGCCAGGTACTCGCGGATCTTGGCGGTCACGACCAAGCGTCCGTCGGAATCGATGTTGATCTTGCAGACCGCGCTCTTGGCCGCCCTGCGCAGCTGGTCCTCCGAGACGCCGATCGCACCTTCCATCTTGCCGCCATACTTGTTGATCAGGGCGACATAATCCTGGACGACGCTCGAGGCGCCGTGCAGGACGATCGGGAAGCCAGGAATACGCTTTTCGATCTCTTCGAGGATGTCAAAACGCAATGGCGGTACGTCCTCGCCTTCTTTCAGTTTGAATTTGAATGCACCGTGGCTGGTGCCGATAGAGATCGCCAGCGAGTCGACGCCGGTCTTCCTGACGAAATCCTCGACCTCCTCGGGCTTGGTATAAGTTGACTTTTCCGCCTGGACATCATCCTCGATGCCTGCCAGAACACCAAGTTCGCCTTCGACCGTTACGTCGAACTGGTGAGCGTATTCGACGACCTTTTTGGTCAAGGCAACATTTTCGTCGTAGGAGAGGTGCGAGCCGTCGATCATAACCGATGAGAACCCGTTGTCGACGCAAGACTTGCAAATCTCGAAGGAGTCGCCATGGTCCAGATGCAGGCAGATCGGAATATCGGCGCCCATCTCCTGGGACATCTTCACCGCGCCCATCGCCATGTAGCGCAGCATGGTCGCATTGGCGTACTCGCGGGCCCCCTTGCTGACCTGGATGATGACCGGCGAACGGCTCTCGGCACAGGCGGTAACGATCGCCTGGAGCTGTTCGAGGTTGTTGAAATTGTAGGCCGGGATGGCATAGCCACCGTCAACGGCCTTGGCAAACATGTCCCGGGTGTTGACCAGGCCGAGTTCAGAATAGTGGACCGTATTGCTCATCAGAAGATTTCCTCCTTTTTAGATGTTTATACCGATATTTTTATCAGAATAATTAATACCAATTCATCCGCGACAAGTCCAGACCAAACTCCCGCATCGGTTGCTCTTATTCTTTATTTTCAAAACAAATTTAAAACAAAATCCGAGGCTCTCAAGAGCCTCGGATCCTGAGGGGGATATGTAGAAGATTAGTCGGACAGTCTCGACTAAATTGATGTTGCCGCCCTGACGCGCCAGAGATGCCCAGCGCAGCGCTGGCCGTTTTCTGCTTACTCTTTAGCAGGCCAGTAAAAGAGTAAGGCGCAGTCGGGGGGCGCAACCCCCGGGTTTTGGTTTTGAATTCCGGAGTTGAACTAAAAAGGGCAACCGATGCTTAATCGGCTGCCCTTCATCTGAAAAAGGTCGATAGCATATTCACCAATCTGTCAGGAACGTCCACTCTTCTCGCATCTGATCACTCAAAAAGGCAAACTATTCCTTGATGGCCGCCAGGATAAAGACCGGATTGAAGGCCTCAAACATCTTGTAATCGGTGAGAGGCCTGGTCCGTGCGATATTGACCGAAGTCACCTCCAGTTCATAACCGGCATTCTGAAAATACTCGGTGGCCGCGGTCAGGGTATCCAGGGTGGCGGAATTGAGCACGACGCGTCCGCCAGTCGACAGCCGGGCATCGACAGCTTCGAGAATCTGCCAGAGATGGCCTCCGGAGCCGCCGATGAACACCCGGTCGGGATCCGGCAGATCGTCGAGACAATGCGGCGCCTCTTCCTCGACCAGGGTGATGTTGCGGGAGTTGAACTTCTGCAGGTTTTTCTTCAGATAAGCCAGACATTGAGAGTTGCGCTCAACGGCAAAAACCTGACCGTTAGGCATCAGGTGGTCCGCCTCAATGCTTACCGAACCGGAACCGGCGCCGATATCCCAGAGGATCATATCGTGGCGCAGGCGCAGCTTGGCCAGGCTCACGGCCCTGACTTCTTCCCTGGTGATCAGCTTCTTGACCGTGGCAAAATCCTCGTCCGGAATCCCCAGGCAGGGGCCGGCACCGTCACCACCGGCTTCGTACTCCTTGATCAGGATCAGGACATTCAATGGCGCTACGGAAAGGTCGGGCAAGGTCTTGAGATCGGTACGGGTAATCGCCTCTTCCGGTGTGCCGAGATTTTCACAGAGGTAGGCCGTGTAGCCATCACGCCCGCGTTCGATCAGTTCGGTGGCAATCGCCGACGGAGTGTTCACTGCATCGGTCAAAATAGCGATCTTGTCATGGGCGACAACCTGGTCAACCGTACCCTTCATACCCCGCCCCTGGGCCGAGACAAATACGGCATCGTCCCAGGGCTCGCGGATCTTGGCGAAAGCATACTGGACCGAGCTCACGTTCGGCACGAATTCCAGTTCTGCATCCGGCAGGTTCCGCAACAGATAGCGCCCGATGCCAAAGAACAGCGGGTCTCCGGAGGCGAGCACGACAGCCGCCCCCTTGGCAGCCGCCAGACACTCCACAACCGGGGCAAGGTTGGCTTCAATCACCAGGGTTTCACCTTTGAAGTCGGGGAACAACGCCAGTTGACCGGCACGACCGATCAAGATGTCCGCATGTTCGACAATTTCCAGGGCCCTGCGACTGAACCCCTCATGGCCTTCAATTCCGGCGCCGATGACATGGATCGTTTTCATTGGCCTGCATCCTCCTGGAGGTAGCTGCTGAAGAAAGATCATGGCCGATCACAGGAGCGCCCCCCTGTGAACAGCCTGAAGTCAAATCTATACTCGTTCCCTGTGGCCCCGTCAACCCTGCTCTGCTAGATCAAGACACGGTTGCCGTCAGGAATTATGGTGTGCAGTAGCGTTCAGAAGCCTGACTACGGAAAGGCCATCATCCAGATAGTCGATGATGTTCAGACAGCCATAGTCCTGCTCGATGGAAAACGCCTGCTCCAGCGCAGCACCGATTGCATCCAGCAGAATGATGCGATTCACGCCGCCGTGCGCCACCAGCGCAACATCACCATTTGGGTGTTTCTCCAGAATACGTCTGATCACCGGCCGTATGCGGTCCGCAGCATCCTGCAGACTCTCCCCGCCCGGCACCTTGTAATTGGTCAGGTCCTGCAGACGCTTCTGCCAGTCATCCGGGTAAGACTCCTGTAACTCGACCCATGTCCGGCCTTCCCAGTCGCCGAAATTAATTTCGCGTAAGGCCTCTTCCGCAACCACGACCAGGCCGTGATCGTCGGCGATCAAGCGGGCACAATAGCGACTGCGGTCCAGATCGCTGGAATAGATCGCGTCCAGAGCGACGTCAGCCAGACAAGCGCAGATCCGTTCAGACTGCTTCTTGCCGAGCTCGGTCAAGCGAACATTGATCTGCCCGTTGTAGCGTTTCTGCTGATAACCTTCAACCTGGCCGTGTCGCACCAGGTAAATACGTGTACGTTGCATCGACAAGCTCCAGATCCCGAGTTCTTGAAAAACCTTTTATTACAGGACGGCGGAAATTAATTCCCAAACTTCGTCGTACCCCTGACGGTTCAGTACTGAAAACGGCGTGAACAGGTCTGCGGAAAGGCCAGTACTGCCGGCGATTTTCGCCATCCGTCGCTGCAACTGGTTACGGCTGATCTTGTCAACCTTGGTGACAACCGGAATCGTCGGAATTTCGCTCTCTTCCAGCCAGTCGAGGAATTGCAGGTCTTCACTGCTCGGGTCGCGGCGAACATCGAGCAGCCAGACAACGGCTTTAAGCGTTGACCGGCCGTGCAGGTAGCCGTGCACCATTGGCTGCCATTGCTCGCGCACCGAACGCGGCGCCCTGGCAAAACCGTACCCTGGCAGGTCAACAAAATATAGGGCTTGGTTGATGGCAAAGAAATTCAGTAACTGGGTGCGTCCGGGAGTCGAGGACGTCCGGACCAACCCCTTGCGGTTGAGCAGGCAATTGATCAGGCTGCTCTTGCCGACATTGCTGCGGCCGGCAAAGGCAATTTCAGGCCAGTCTGCAGGAGGACAGCTTTTCAGGGCCGGGGCGCTGGTGACAAAGTCTGCACTATGAACAATCATTTAAGGGAGTTCCCGTGGCAAGAATGCGTAATATGAACCCTCGAGGCCAACGGCCTCATCCTAACACAGCACCGCTCAATCACCCAACCTTCGGTTGTTTTTCTATCCGGAGTATCGCGCCAGGTGACATTTATAAGACCGGCCATTGAAAACGTGACATTCTGCCTTGTTTTTAGCATGCAGTATTGCACAACCACTGTCACTGCGGTATAAATTTTAACAAGACTGTATGTGGACAAAAAAAACACCTATCAATTTCAAGGAGGCTGTCAAAATGTTTAGCGACAAATTGCTCGACGCAATGAACGAGCAGATGAAAAATGAATTCCTGTCCGGTTACCTGTACCTCGCCATGGCCGGATATTTCGAA
>JAFDBW010000276.1 GCA_019313105.1 Deltaproteobacteria bacterium
ACGGACTGGCGGGGAGTCTTTGTCATCCTCGCCGGCTTGACGGTGACCGCAGCCATGTGCATTTTCCTGGTGGTCCCGGAAAAACAGGGTTCACGTTCGAACGAGACGCTGCGTGAACAGATGCAGGGGATCCGGCTGGTCTTCACCAGCAGAACATTCTGGTCAATCGCTCCGTGGGCCGTCGCAGCACAGGCCGCTTACCTCTCGATCGCCGGGCTCTGGTCTGGCCCATGGCTGCGCGATGTCGCAGGTTATGACCGGCTGACCGCGGCCAATACCCTGATGGGGATTTCTGCCGCCATGATTATCGGGTACTTTACCTTCGGCTCGCTGGCTGAACGCCTGGCACGTCGGGGCATACAACCGATGACCGTCGCAGCAGCGGGTATGCTCTGTTTTATTGTCATACAAGGCATGATCGTCCTGCAGGTGGTAAGCATGACCCTGGCCCTCTGGTTACTGTTCGGGTTTTTCGGCACGGCCTGCATTCTTCCCTATGCCGCGCTTTCGCAAAACTTCCCGCGGCACCTCTCCGGGCGGGTCAACACCGGGTTGAACCTCCTGGTATTTGTGGCGGCCTTCGCCGCACAATGGGCGATTGGCCTGATTATCGACCTTTGGCCGCAAACCGCGTCCGGCAGCTACAGCGCAACCGGCTACAGTTGCAGTTTCGGCTTGATTGTCATCATGCAACTGACGGGTGCCATCTGGTATTTTCTCGCAATGAACCGAAACCGGGCTGCCGGCAACGACAAGCTGTAACCTGCCAAAGGTCGGCAGAACCTCTCGCTCCTCTTGTCTTTTCTCACCTGATCGTTTATATCTTGCTTTTTAGCCTGCGGGGAAACCTGCACCTCGATAATAAATATGTCCTTAACCAATAATGTGAAGAAGGAGCTTTCTCCATGCCCATGTCAAAGTCGTTTCAGGATCGCCTGTTTCCCATAGCGGAAGAACTTGCCAAACATTACGGCACGCCATTTCACATTTATGATGAGACCGGCATCCGCGAGACCGGCAAACGGCTCAACCAGGCCTTCTCAGCCATTGAGGGCTTTCGCGAATACTTTGCTGTCAAGGCGTTACCCAACCCGCGTATCCTAACCATCATGCAAGACCTGGGCTTCGGTTTTGATTGCAGCTCCATTCCCGAGTTGATTTCGAGCCGTCAGGTCGGCGGCCGCGGCGAAGACATCATGTTCACCTCAAACAACACGACCCAGGAGGAGTTTCTGATGGCTGCGGCAGAAGGCGGCTGCATTCTCAACCTCGACGATATCTCCCTGATTGCAAAAGTTCCTGTATTCCCTGAGCAGGTCTGTTTCCGCTACAATCCCGGGCCGCGTCGTACCGGCAACGTGATTATTGGCAACCCGGTCGAAGCCAAATACGGCATCACCCATGACCAGGTTATCTCCGCGTACAAGTTGGCCCTGGAAAGGGGGGCAAAGCGTTTCGGTATCCACACCATGGTGGCCTCCAACGAAAGGGACTACACCTATATCGTCGAAACCGCGCGCATGCTTCTGCAATTGGCCGAAATGGTAGAAGATGATCTAGGGATCCGCTTCGAATTCCTCAATATCGGTGGCGGCCTGGGGATCCCCTACAAGCCGCAGGACCAGCCCCTCGACCTGGATAAAATGTCCAGCGAGATCACCGACATCTTTGCGGAGTTCAAATCGTCGCATGGCTACGCTCCGCGCATGTACATGGAGAGCGGCCGCTGGATCACGGGGCCGCACGGTACGCTGATAACCAGGGCGATCAACCACAAGAGCATTTATCGTCAGTACATCGGCGTCGATGCCTGCATGTCATCGCTGATGCGCCCGGGGATGTATGACGCCTATCACCACATTGATGTGATCGGTAAAACCGACCAGGAAAAATCGGAGACCTACGATGTCACCGGCTCTCTCTGCGAAAATAACGACAAGTTTGCTGTCCAGCGCAGCCTGCCCCCGATCCGCGAAGGCGACCTGCTGGCAATCCACGACACCGGGGCGCATGGCCATTCAATGGGATTCCAGTACAATGGCCGGCTTCGTCCAAAAGAACTGCTTTTGCGCACCGATGGATCGGTTGAATTGATTCGTCGCGCCGAAACTGTTGCAGACTACTTCAGTACCCTGAATTTCGCGGCCGACGTGTTCCCTGCATAATCAGGTTCTGCCGTCGCACCTGCGTAAAAGTGACAAGCAGCGGCCGGTTCGTTATCATGGAGGCATAACCGTGCCAATGGGCACGATCATGCCCCGGCTTGACTTTGGCATGCTGATAAGGTGTAACGCTCCGGGCATGCCGCCCGATGCTGTACCAGAGAGAGATACATGACTGGCCCGCTTCATATATTGCTGATCGTCTTCATGCTTCTGGCGACACCCCTCACCGGTTCTGCCGAGATCTACAAATATCGTGACAAGGATGGGCGGCTCAATTTTGTCGATGACGAAAACAAGATCCCGGCCGAGTACCGTGACCGGACAAAATCGATTGCGGAGGCTGACGATGCCCTCGGGGCCTTCGATTCTCCTGCAGATGACGTTGATATCGACGCGCTCACAGACCAAGAAGAAGAATTTGACAACGATTCGCTAAGCGAGGTGCCGGAGGAGTATCAGACACCCATCGTCATTAATGGCAACCGTGTGCTGGTGCCTGTTGAAGTCGCTCTGGGCAACCGGGTCGCAAAGCTGTCACTCCTGCTGGACACTGGAGCATCGGCCACCGTACTGCATCGTTCTTCGCTCTCAGAACTGGACCTGCCTAGCGGCAAGCGCTTCAAGGCAAGGGTTGCCGGTGGCGGCATCGTCAATTCAAACAGGATCAAGTTCCGACATATCAATGTCGGCCCGTTCCACATCAAAAAAGCGTCTGCCATGGTCATCAACCTGACGGGCAAGAAACCACCATTCGACGGTATGCTCGGCATGGATTTCCTGAAACACCATCCGTACCAGATTGATTTCGAGAGCCAGGTGATCAACTGGGAACCTTTTGATTAAATTGTCACATTAACCACAGCCCCTCGACCCAGGAAAGCTCGGCCAGGTGAACC
>JAFDBW010000277.1 GCA_019313105.1 Deltaproteobacteria bacterium
TTCCGGCATGGGCGATCAGGTAGATCTCGGCTTCTCCGGGTTGCCCCTGCAGGTGCATTCCAAGGGAATGTGATTTGTCAGACCAGTCAGGGCGCCCCGGTTCGCGGCCATGCCAGGTCAGGCGCCGCTCGCCGCTTTCTTCCCCTTCAAAATGTCGCGGTCGCAGCAGAGGGTGTTTCTGACGGAAGGCGATCAGGTTGCGGAAGAACGTGAACCGGTCGCGATTCTTTTCCAGATTGTCCCAGTTTAACCAGCTGATTTCGTTGTCTTGGCACCAGGCGTTGTTGTTGCCTCCCTGGCTGCGTCCCATCTCGTCACCTGCCAAAAGCATCGGTACACCATGGGCAAGGACCAGAAGGGTGGCGAAGTTGCGAAGCTGTTTTTCGCGCAGAGCCAGAATTGCTGGGTCATCCGTATCTCCCTCAATACCATAATTGCAGCTGGAATTGTGATTGTCGCCATCGACGTTGAATTCACCGTTGGCCTCGTTGTGTTTGGTTGCGTAGCTGACCAGGTCGGAGAGGGTGAAGCCGTCATGGCTGGTGACGAAGTTGATGCTGTGATAGGGAGCGCGACCACCTTTCTGGTAGAGATCGGCGCTGCCGGCAAGGCGCGTGGCCAGCAGCGGCACCATCCCCTTGTCGCCACGAACGAAACGGCGGAGGTCGTCACGGAACTTGCCATTCCACTCGGCCCAGCGGCCAAAATTCGGGAAACTGCCAACCTGGTAGAGACCCGCGGCGTCCCAGGCCTCGGCAATCAGCTTGGTGTTGGCCAGCACCGGGTTACCGGCGATGCGTTCCAGCAGCGGCGGGTTGGTCAGGACTTCGCCGTCGGACCCGCGACCGAGAATCGAAGCCAGGTCGAAGCGGAAGCCGTCGACGTGCATCTCGGTGACCCAGTAGCACAGGGCGTCGATGATCAGATCACGCACCACCGGATGGTTGCAATTAACGGTGTTGCCGCATCCCGAGTAATTGGCATAGGCGCCGGTCTTCGGATCGACGATATAATAGATGCTGTTGTCCAGACCGCGCATTGACAGGGTTCGGCCTTTTTCATTCCCCTCACCGGTGTGATTGAAGACCATGTCGAGGATCACCTCGATTCCTGCTGTATGTAGCGCCTTGACCATCTCTTTGAATTCAAGGACTTGCGCGTCGGGCGCCATCCCCACGGCATAGGCTGCCTTGGGAGCGAAGAAGCTCAAGGGATGATAACCCCAAAAATTGTGCAGGTCGTTACCGTTTAGAGGGTTCTTGCGATAATTGTCGGCCTCGTCGAATTCGGTGACCGGCAGAAGCTCCACGGCTGTAATGCCGAGTTCCTGGAGGTAGGGGATTTTCTCGATAATGCCGTGGAAAGTGCCGGGATGTTCCACCCCTGCTGAATCGTGTCGGGTAAAACCGCGCACGTGCAATTCGTAGATCACCGAGTCAGCCAGGTGTCGATTGAGCGGCTGATCCAATTCCCAGTCAAAACGATCATCCACCAGCAGGCTGCGCCAGTCACCGTGCCGTGAAGCTTCGCGGGCCGAGGCCCGCCACAGGGAGGGGCCTGAAATTGCCTTTGCGTACGGGTCGAGGACAACTCTGCCGGTATCGAAACGATGCACCGGGGACGTGTTGTCGGGGTCACCGGTAACGCGGTAGCCGTACTCGAATCCGGGCACCAGTCCTTGCAGGCCGATATGCCAGACATCGCCGGTGCGGTTGACAATCGGGTCGAGGGGAAACTCGACCAGGGGCTCCAGGTCGCCGGGGCGATAAAGCACCAGGCTGACCGCTTCAGCATGTCGGGAGAAAACCGCGAAATTGACAGCCTCCGCCAGCAGTGATACGCCAAACGGGCGGGGATGGCCGCGAACAATCGCGAAATCGGCGGTCACGGCGTCGAGCAGGCGGTTATGTGGGTCAGAGCGGGACATTATTTTGCGTAAGCCATCCTGATTACTTTTCGTCGCTAGCGGTTTTTTTGGCAACGATGCCCCTGAATTTAGTGCCGTCAATGGTAAATCTTTCATGGGTTCCTTCACCGATCAGGTCCTTTTCGTCCCTGGCGGTGATCGACCACTTCGTCCTCGGGCCGTTGACTTCCAGCAGTTTGACATCTACATCGACCTGCATGCCCGGCGGTGTGGCGGCCGAATGGGTGACACAGATAATGGTACCGAGGCTGATCTCGCCGTCATCCATGTATGGTCGCAGCGCTTCCATGCACGCCCACTCAATGAGACCGACCATGAATGCGGTCGCAAAGACCGGGGGCATGTCCTGGAAAAGGTCTGACTCTTCAAAAACGTAAGGCACGGTTTTGTTTTGCGGGACCTGGTAGCGATGCGTGAACGTCAAACCATTCTGTAAGGTGTCTTTCATTGCCTGCTCCTGTGTTTGGGCTCTGGTTTAATTCCAGTTCAGTTTAGCATGCCTGAACAAGAGATAAACTTATCCCGACAACTTTATTAAAGGCAAAAGAAAATGGAGAGTTGGATTTGCTAAGGTAATTTAAGAACCGCTGCGGTTGAACTTCTGAGACAATCGCAAAAAAGGGTCTTGGAAATAGTGTCGCTGACATATTTATCTAGAGGTAATCCTTTTTTCTTAGATGCCGAACCGCTAGAATGAAAATAATGCTATCTGCCTCAATCTCAAATAGGGCAACATAGCCACCGACCCCTGAGCTGATCAGCATCTCCCTTAAAAAGGATTTTCAGGAGATGTCTTCTACGGGTGAAAGGGAAATCTTGGAGAAAGCGTATCCTCTTTTTGATTGTTTCAAGGGCTCTATTCGCAACCACTAGATCGTTCACTACACAGGAATTTATAAAGTCGAATCAGATCTTCCTTGGCTGCTTTTGTGTAACGTCCCTGATCGCTTATTTGCGGGCCTTGGCGTGTGCTTCGACAGCAAGTCTTTCATTTCAACCAAAACGGCCTTTGCTGCAAAATACTTACCTGTTCGATTAGCTTCATAACGAGAAGCGAATCCACGTGCAATAAACTCTTTCTGCGCCCGCCGGGAATGGATGCTTGATCGCAGGGCCTGCTCCATAAAGCTGGAGAGGCTTTCTCCTTCACGCAATACACTTTCAGCATCATGGCGTAGTTCGGGAGCGACTCGGATGATGGCCTCCTTGCTGTTTTCATAAGCTGTCTCCTTGCGTTGCAGTTGCAATTCATTGTGTCGAGGTCGTCGAATAAGGACAGGGAGATTTTGTCAAAAAATGGCCCCTGGTATATTTCCAAAGGCATTTTCTTTTAGCATTATGGACAACTTGGAATGCTTAAATCTAATGCGAGAGTTAAAGAATAAAGCCCCAACCGGGGGGCTGAGGCTTGGATGTCACAATGTACTATTGGAAAATGAGTACTAATGGTTCAGAGATGCGTCCTCGGCCGTAGAGGTTCGGGCTATCCGAGTCATGGGGTCTACCATAAAGGCTGAACATTGAAACGCCGAACTGGTATTTTTTGGATGGGTCAAACTGAACATCATCAGTATTGCCTGTGTCCAGTTTACGCTCAAACTCTATGGTCCAAAAACCGCCCTGCCACTTGCCTTTGGCAA
>JAFDBW010000278.1 GCA_019313105.1 Deltaproteobacteria bacterium
AAAGAAGTTTTTATCATCAAGTGATACATTAGTTATGACCTTTCAAGATCTTGTTTTTCATTGTTTAAATGAATAATGTTTTCGTCTGAAAGCGCGTCTTGAGGCTTCCCGGCAATTCGGTACGACTCGTCCGCCCACCGGCCAAGGTCAACCAGGCGGCAACGCTCGGAACAGAATGGCCGGTCAGGGTTGTCTTGCCATGAAACCGGTTTTTTGCATAGCGGGCATTTGATTTCGGTTTTCATTTATATAGCTCCGGCTTGTAAATTAACACGGCGGAATTCATTGGAGCAACAACCTACAGCATATCTCTTACTGTCAAAATCCTGATCCGGGCTGTTTGAGGAACTCGACTTCCTCCGGAGTGGACTCTCTGCCAAGGACAGCGTTCCGGTGGGGATATCGACCGAACTTCCCAATAATATCTCTATGTCTGACTTCATATTCGTAACTACCCTCAATGCCATTATTTTTAAACAGCTGCAGAGCAACATCGTGAACCACCAGGGACTCACTGTGCATATAAGGCATGTAGAGGAAATTTCTTTCGATCTGAGTCAACTGTCTGTCTGCACCGATTGATACGGCTTCCTGGGCGAGGGCCAGAGCCAGAGAATCAAAAACAAAGGACATTTGCGAGCCCCGGAACATATTTCTCGAGAATTGGTCCAGGATAATGATTTCAGCCAACCGGCCCTGCGCTATCGCCCTCCAGGGATAGAGCTCGCAGCGGGTGGCTTTGCCATGCAGCTCTGAAAAACGATCGATTATCAAACGATCCAATGCCTTGTCTTTAACCCACCACTGCTTCGGCTCAAGCTCTTTGAACCAGAACTTTAATACGTCCGCATACATTATCTACTCCTCGCTGCCAACCGGGTGGTGATGCCAGTATGCTCCTGAACGGCCTGCATTACAATATCACCAAAGTTTTTGACCCGATTCATCAAGTTGTCGACGCTAGAAGAAAAAGGCAACCAGGATACTGGCAAATATGCACCAAAACACCACAACAAGGGCAGACATCCTCCATACTGACAGAAGAACCAATCCGATCAGGGCAATCACTATGTCACTCCCCGCATGAACAGCGCTGACCCAGATCGGATCGTATAGAGCTGCAGCAAGGATCCCGACTACTGAGGCATTAATTCCTGCTAACAAGCGCCCTGCTGCAGGATGTGAAGCCAACGTATGCCAAAGCGGCAAGATAGAAGACACAAGCAGAAAACCAGGCAGGAAAATGCCCATCAAGGCGACTCCGGCGCCAAGGATCCCGCCACTATTTCCAGGCAGATGAGAACCGAGATAGGCGGAGAGGCTGAACATGGGTCCTGGAACAGCCTGTGCGGCCCCGTAGCCCGCCATAAAGTCGTCTTTAGCCAGCCATCCGGGGTCAACCAGAGCATACTCAAGAAAAGGCAACACAACGTGACCACCGCCGAAGACCAGTGCCCCGGCACGGTAAAATGCTTCAAAAGCGGCGAGGAGGGTAATGCTGCCATGCGCAAACAGGGGCAGACACACCAGCAAAAGTACAAAAATGGCCAACAGAGACCACCCGGTTTTTCGGCCATAATCTACCGGCAAAGCGCTTTCAGGAATATCATTCACATCATCAAGCAAGATCAGCCCCAGAAACGCCCCCATGAGGATGATGGCAATCTGCAGCCATACACCATCGACGACAACTATCAGGATAGCGGCTAAAACAGCAATGACTCTGCGGCCCGTATCCGTACAGAGTTTTCTGGCCATCCCCAGGAGACCGTGCGCAACCACAACCAATGCAACCAGCTTGAGGCCATGAATAACAGCACTCCCTATTGGGCCGGAAAGTTGGGGAGCAATCTGAGCGAACCAGAACAAGAGAAGTGCAGAGGGCAAAGTGAACGCAGCAAAGGCAACCAGAGCGCCGGCCCATCCTCCTCTCAACAGACCAAGGCAGAAACCAAGCTGACTGCTTGCCGGGCCTGGCAGGAACTGGCAAATTGCCAATAGTTGAGCAAACTGGCCGTCGCTGACCCATTGTCGCTTTTGAACAAATTCGTTGCGGAAATAACCAAGATGCGCGATCGGCCCACCAAAAGACGTTAAGCCGAGCTTCAGGAAAGCAGTCAAGACTTCCAAGGTATTTTGATGGTGACCGGTCGTTCGGTCCGGTTTGAGTTGTTGCGATTCCATGCAGTAACTTTATTCAATAAAAAAGCACCGGGATGGTGCCATTGCACTTCAGGTTTTAGACCTTACGTGAATCGATCAAAACGGCTGTATGAAAATTATCCGGCTATCTGAACTGTTGTTATTGGCATCAACATCCAACCCGTCCCTTGGTTTGGCGGTACAGGCAGAGGTCAGCAACAGGATCATTGCGTACAGGAAAAATCTGGACATGACTCTCACTCACTTCATAGTCACAAATTCTACAAACTTATCAGGATGGCGCAACATTTATCGTGTTTTCAAAAAAAAGGAGGCTGGACTACACATATCCGCCTCAGATTGCAGAAAATTCCGCACGTGATGCGGATCTTGTTATTTATTTGCTTTCTATGAAGCCTAATTCATCTGTTGCTACTGTTGCTTTTTTTGAAAGACAAATCCGGCGGATTGCGTCACGCCAGACTCCATACTTTTGTCCATGCGGCGACAAAAGTAAGCAAAAACGTTCTTTCTCCTTGTGGGGGGCATCTCCTTTGCCGGTTTTCTGAGAGATCCAATAACGACAGAGCATAATAAGCCGGCCTGTTACAGGGGGACTTCCCTTTAATTTGACCTACAAAGAAAAAGCTTAAAGACAATGACACTGTTGCAATCCTCCACAAAAGAAGAGACTCTCAAAATCTTCGGGGCCTGTGGGTGAAATGTGGACATTTAGTCGTACCGTCTTGACTGAGTTGATGCGGCCGCCTAGACGCACCAGACATGCCCCGCGCAGCGCAAGCCCTTTTCTGTTTACTTTTTAAGATTAAGGCGCAGTCGATGGGGGGCGCCCCCCGGGTTTTGCTTTTGTCTTTGAATTCCTGAGCACAATAAAAAAGGGCAACAGATGCTTCATCTGTTGCCCACTCTATCATGAAGTCAGTCTGGACTTTATCAGCAGACTGCAGCTGAACTTCATAGACCAACCGCACACTAATGAAAACGGAAAGGTTATAGAACTTCTTTAAGCGCTTCGCAGAGTCTGTCCATATTGTCCTGCGTCAAACCAGCAACGTTGATACGACCGGAGTCGACGATATAGATAGAGTACTTCTCGCGTAGTTCTGCAACCTGCTCCTTGGTCAGTCGGGTAACACTGAACATGCCACACTGCTCTATGATCGGTGAGAAGTCCTGCTTAAGGCCCTTCTCCTTGAGGGTCTTGACCAGCAAATGGCGCATCTCGTTGATCCGGTTGCGGATATCGGCGACTTCCTCGATCCACTGAGCCCTGAGCTGTTTGTCACTCAATACGGTGGCTACGATCTGACCGCCGTGAGAGGGAGGGTTCGAATAGTTGTAGCGGATGCGCAGCTTGACCTGGCTCATGACTGTGGCAGCCTGCTCAGCGTTGTCGGCAACCACTGTCAGGGCGCCGGTTCTTTCACGGTAGAGGCCAAAGTTTTTCGAGAAACTCGAACAGATAAGCATCTGCTTGACCTTTTTGGTCAGTTCAAGCAATCCGGCGCGATCTTCCTCGATGCCGACAGCCAAACCCTGGTAGGCGAAATCAACCAGTGGCAGAACGTCCTGCGAGGCAAGCAGATCACCGATCTTGGCCCACTGTTCCGGTGTCGGGTCGATACCCGTCGGGTTGTGACAACAGCCGTGCAGAAGAATAATGTCACCTTTCGGGATCGTCTTGATCGAGGCACACATGGCGTCGAAATCAAGCCCGTTGGTCATGGGGTCACGATAATCGTACTTTTTACAGTTGAGACCGGCCGCCGTGAAGATCGTATTATGATTGGCCCAAGTCGGATTGCTCAGCCAGATATTGGCGCCGGGATGCAGAGTGTGCAGATAGTCGCCGGCCACCCGCAATGCTCCGGTGCCGCCAGGACATTGAGCCGTTGCGGCACGCTTGCTGGCGATGATTTCATGCCCTTCACCAAACAACAACTCCTGAACCTGTGCGCAGTAGACCGGTTCACCTGTCATCGGCAGGTACCCTTTGGAGTTTTCCTGTTCAAGGATGCGTTTTTCAGCCTCTTTCACCGACGCAAGGACCGGGGTCTTGCCATGCGCGTCTTGATAGACGCCAACGGTAAGATTGATCTTGTCGGGGTTGGGGTCCGCTTTGAACATCTCGGTCAAGCCGAGAATTGGATCAGGAGGAGCGATTTGAACATTTTCGAACATTGCGGATAACCTTTCTCGATATAGAGTATAGAACGATTAAAAAAACGATTCACAAGTTTATTATGTTGTCGACAAAACCGCGGGCCCGGCTTAATAAGAGGCAAATTCAGCTTCTTCTACCTTAAGCGAGTGGCCAAGTCAAACCTAAAACCTCGCAGCAGCATAAGCACAGAAAAAGGCTAGGCTAAGTAGCCTAACCTTGGTTATTTCTGGAGCGGGAAACGGGATTCGAACCCGCGACCTTCAGCTTGGGAAGCTGACACTCTACCACTGAGTTATTCCCGCGAATGAAGCATGATTATAGGGCCCGGAAAATTGCCTTGTCAATCGATATTCCTGCAATGATGCACGAGATAATCCCGGGCACTCTCTGCGCTATCAACCAGACCCGAGATCTCAGCGTTTCTGAGAAGACGCAAGACGCGTGACATTCCCGGGCCGGGCGGCAGACCGAGTTCATGCTGCAACCAGTGACCATCGACCAGTTCTTCAGGCGGTTGATCGTCAAGCGTATCAACAACCGGCACCCAATTGCAGATCAATTCGCTGTTGTAGTCAGCTCGCAAGGCGCCGATTGCGGCAAGCGCCAGGAGCCATAGCCTTGGTTCGATGCGATAAGCGTGCGCCCACCAGGCAAACGCGCGCGGCCCGGTGCTGATGTGATCCAACTCTCTAAGCGTCCTTTCATCAGTCCTGGCAAGGGCATTCACACAGGCCTTCGCCTTGCGGCTCAGAAGCCACTCCTCGGCAAGTCGACCGGGCAAATCACCGTCCAACTGAGCGAGCAGAATCACCCAGAGCAAAAGCGTTTCGCAACTGAGGCCTTGTTCTATTTCTCGCGCCAACCAATCCCTGACCACCGGCTGTTTCAGTGACAAATGACACCAGCAGTTTCTGACCACAGCCAGCGATTCGGCCAGTGCCCCAGATCGGCCTGAAAAAACATTGCCAAACAGGTAGTTCCCGACCAGGCTCTCGGCAAATAATTGCAGGCCTCTCGCGGCATCTTCACAGGCCAGGGTCTTCCAAACTTCCTGACGGATCCGCTCTGGTGCGACGCGATAGAGCTCTGTCACCTGATCCTGCATACAACCAAGCGTGTCCTCTTGTATCTGAAGGTCAAGAGCCGTTGCATGTCGAATGCCTTTGACCATCCGCAGTGGGTCATTGGTGAAGGCATCTTTGGAAACCATCTGCAGCAAGTCATTCTGCAAATCTTCCAAACCACCGGCAGGGTCAATAAGAGGCGTTGTCGTAAAATCTGCCGACAAGCAGAGCGCGATCGCGTTGATCGTGAAATCACGATCAAGCAGATCGAGTTCAAGCGAAGACGCCCGGAATAAAGCAAAATCAAAGACGGGGTAGATTTCGCCATTTTTGAAGACAACCCGGCTCTGATTGCGCTCTTCATCAAGCCAGAACCAATGTCCGCCATGTGCCTTGGCAAATGACCTTGCCAGAGCTGTTGGGTCTTCAGGAAAGATCAAGTCGACATCATGGACCGGAACGCCAATCAGGGCATCTCGAACCGCCCCTCCCACAACATAAACCTCTCTGCCATGACAGAAGGCCATCAGTCTTTCGAAGAGCGGCAAGCCTTTCAGACCGGCCGCGAGGTTGTCTTTGTCAATATACATGAGAGCATCCCCATATCATCTCGTCTCCTCCGAAAAGCATAGAGTCATTCGTGGCGCTGCGCAACTGCTAACAGGATTATTATAAGGTCGACCTTGCATGGGGAAATGAATAAGATGGGTAGCCGAAGCATCACAACCCAACTGCAGGCTGGCAGCGAAGACCATGCTCTTTATCCAAGTCATACTTCCGGTATTTCTGATCGCATCTGCCGGGTACATCTTTGAACGCAGATCAGAAGTCGACATCCGCTCACTGGCCAACAGTGCCCTGTACCTGTTTGCTCCATCACTGGTCTTTTCTTCATTGATTAAAAGTACGGTTGAAACCGACCTGTTGGGCCGACTCTTGCTGTTCATGCTTATTTATACTTTGTTGATGTGTGTGCTGGCTTTCGGAATTGCCCGGCTCTGCAAGTTTGACAACGACACAACGCGTGCTTTTGCCCTGACGACTTCGATGATGAACATCGGAAACTTCGGTTTGCCGCTGGTTTTCTTTGCATACGGACAGGAGGCCCTCAACATCTCGGTACTCGTCTTTGTCCTGTTCAACATTCCTCTAGGCACGCTGGCTATCATCATTGCCCAAGTGCAGGGAGTCAGGTGGTACCAGGCTGTCCGCAATATGTTGAAAATCCCTATATTCTATGGTGTCCTATTGGCACTAGTCTGCAAGATACTGGGTTGGCAGCCGCCCGAATTTATTTTGCGGGCAACGGAGCTGCTTGGACAGGCGGCGATTCCTGTTATGCTGGTTCTGCTCGGCATGCAGCTGTCACGAACGAAAATAACTCAAGGGTGGGGTTTTTTCGGCCTTGCGACGTCAATTCGCCTGCTGATCGGGCCCCTGATCGCCATCGCACTCGTCACACTTCTCGGGCTTGACGGCCTGTCGCGCAAGGTCGTCATTTTGCAGACTAGCACGCCATCCGCGGTCCTGCCCCTCCTCTATTGCCTGAGGTTCGGTACGCGGCCCGATCTCGTGTCGGGCACGATTCTGACCAGCACGCTCTGCAGTGCTTTGACTTTGACTGTTCTTTTGTATTGGTTAGGTTAGCGGACAACGCGAGTAGCAACTGACAGGGTCTGGATCGGGACCTTGATACTCAGCTCATTGGCGACGCTAAGGTTGATCACAAACGCAATGCTGTGAGGTTTCAGCATGGGGAGCTGATTGATGTTCTGCCCTGAAAAAACCTGCCCGGCTATTTCAGCCAGTTTTTCACCCTGCTCCTGCGCAGAGGTTTCAAGGACCATGAAGGCTCCTTCATCAGCAGCACCGGCAAGCTGTGTAATCACCGGAATCTTGCGAGCATTAGTGTAGCCGAGCACGAAGCTGAGCTGAGATTTATGTTGTTCGCTGCTGGCGATAAAAACTCCGTCAACATCGTCCGGAAGCTTTCCAAGTTGAGCAAAGTAATTATGTGTCTCGCCGACTTCCATGGAATACACAGTAATGCCCTTACGTTTGCTGCTTTCTTCCAGGATGCGCTTCTGCAACAAAGCTTCCGGACTGTGCATATCGAAGAGAATGGCAAATTTCCGCACTGTCACCGTATCCGTGAAATACTTTAACAGGCCCTGAACCGGTGCATCGCCTCGAATGCCGGACATGTTGCGGCCAGTGTTGGTGCTGGCAGAGACTATTTTGAGGCCAACAGGGTCATACACGTCGGCAAAAATGGTCGGAACGGGCGGTAATTCGGCCTTTGCGGCCAGTGTTGCCAAAGGGCCATAAGTCACAATTAATTCTGCCCCCAAAGCAACGGCTTTTCTGACGCTGTTGCGTAGAGACATGGTGTCGGCATTAGGGGTCTGCACATAAATCCGGCAATCCGTATCACAAAAACCTTCGGTATTTTTGACGAAAGCTGCATGGACTTGATTATATCGCGGCTGTGAATTGGCCATGATCACGGCAATCAGACGCCCTTCTGCAACAGCTTGGGAGGGACCCAAAAAACTGCACGACATAATGATCAGGGTGCACAGCAGAAAACACCTCACGAAGTCCCCCCGGACACAGTCAACTGAAGCTGAACACATTAACCAAAAACCCAATACCTGAAACAAATAATCCGTTGCCGCAATTGAAAACGGATATGTAAAATCGTATCAATTACAAACAATATGCAAGAAATGTAAAAATTTAACAAGACTTCTGTGCAGATCTATAAATTTAAAAAAGCGTGCCAAGAACAACGCCGAGCGCCGAAAGTGGGCCCGTATCACTGATGCCATCAACAGACTTTTCAACTTTATGCAGCGTGGTTTTGGCATCACGATAAATATCGTCTTCATTGACCAGTTTACCCAAGGTGCCCTGCCCTTCGTCGATCTTGGTGGCAATGCTGTTGACACGGGCCATCGTGTCGCTAATGTTCTCATAAAGGGCACCATCATCCAAAAGTCTGCCGAGAGAACCTTCTCCAGCGTTAATCTGCTCCGTAATTTCATTCAGGCTGCGGACCGACAAGGTAATCTCTTCGTAAAGCCTGTCATCGACAAACAGCTTGCCCAGGGTCCCTTCTCCCGACTTGATCTGGTCGGATAAAGCCGCAAAGTTAATCATGGTCTGATTGAGATTGTCGTATAGGGCCGGGTCGTCGATCAGCTTGCCCAGGGAGCTGTTGCCACTTTCCAGTTTGACCAGCAACTGGTTCAGCCGTGTTGACATAGCTGTCATCTCATCATACAGAGTCGGGTTGTTCACCAGGCGTCCAAGGGTCCCTTCTCCCTCGTCAATTTTGGTAACGATTCTCTCCAGGCGATTGACCGTTTCGGCAAGCGGTTCACGGCTTTCGTCCACAAGGTCTCCCAACGGTCTCAGGAAACGGTCTTGGTTACGGTCAAGGTTGGTGATAAGCTGGTCAATATTGGTTGAATCACGGGTATTCACACTGCTTCCAGGCGGCAGAATTTTGCTCTTTGATGAACCGAAATCCAGCCCCAAGAAAACTCCGCCCAGCATGTTGGTTTGGCGGATTTGAGCCAGGGAGTCTTCGCGAATGCTGTCTTGACGGTTAACATAAAAATCGATCCTCACCTGATGGTCTTCGATACTGATCTTTTTGACCTTGCCGACGTCGACACCGGCAATCCGAACAGGATCACCGACCTTCAGTCCAACCGCATAGTTGAAATAGGAGACGTATGGATATTGATCCTCGAAAGGGCGCCAGTCTTCCACCAGCTCGATCATGACAGCCAGCAAGATCAGGGTTGCGAGAAAAAACAACCCGACTTTTTGTTCGGTTGACATTGCCATACTATTCCCTTTCCCCCTGGATGCCCTTGGTCGTCGTGTAGATAAATTTTCGAACAAGCGGGTTCTGGCTTTGCTTGATTTCCTCAGGAGTGCCGATTGCAACCAACTGACCGTCATGCATCATCGCCACGCGATCCGAAAGATACAATGCAAAGTTCAGGTCGTGGCTGACAATGATGGTCGTCAGGTTGACCTCCCGTTTCAGCTCCATAATCACCCGGGCAAGTTCATCAGAGGTCACCGGATCCAGTTCCGCGGTCGGCTCATCATAAAGGATCAAATCGGGATTCATTGCCAGAGATCGGGCAATGGCTACCCTTTTCTTCATACCACCGGAGAGCTCTTCGGTCCGCATATCTTCCTTGTTGTCGAGACCGACCAGGCGTAATTTTTCCCTGATGATACGACGAATCCGGATTTCCCCGCAAATTTGCTTCTCCCTTAGCCATAAGCCGACATTTTCACCGATAGTCAGAGAATTAAACAACGCTGAAGACTGAAACACCATACTGTAACGAAAGTCATGCGGCTCGTCCTGCTGTTCTTCATTGATATCCTGGCCATTTATCAGAATCCGTCCGCTGTCAGCTTTTTCGAGTTTGACGATATGTTTAAGCAGGACACTCTTGCCGGTTCCCGATGGCCCGATAATCGAAAAGGTCTCTCCCGGTTCGATATTGAGACTGACGTCCCTGAGCACGTGGTTGCCGCCGAATGATTTGTTAAGGTTTTCGATCTGTATGCTCACGCCACGGGACTCCGTATAACCGATCTGGCAGCTGTCACCTTCCATAATCGACGGAGCAAAACCGTGTGCAAGCTTGGACCAAAAATTACCACGTGGTTTCATTGTGTCAGCAAAACTCCTTATTCCGGGTTGTTTTTGAAGCCTCATTCAATATTCAAAGCATGATACGGGTCAGGAGATAATTAGCCACCATGATCAGGAGAAAAGACAGCACGACGGAGCGGGTTGTCGACTCACCGATCCCTCTCGCACCGCCGCTCGTCTTGAACCCGATATAGCAGCCGACATTAGCGATAATGCCACCAAAGACCATTGCCTTTAACAGTCCCTGCAAGATTTCCTTGTAACCTAATGCACGAATCATGTTGTCGTAGTAAACAGTGAACGGCACATCAATCCGAGGGTTTATATCTGCCACCACCCCACCGCCGATCACACCGACGATAATTGAAAACACAACCAGCGCCGGCACAACCAGAAGACAGGCAATCAGCCTCGGCATGGCAAGGTAGCGAACGGGGCTGATTTCCAGTGTTTTGAGTGCATCGATCTCTTCGTAGACCTGCATGGCGCCGACCTCGGCAGCCATCGCCGAACCGATTCGCCCGGCCACCAGGAGGCTGGTCATAACCGGTCCGAGTTCCTTGACCATAGACATGCCGACGATCGCCCCGATCGCCTCCTGTGTGCCGTAAAGTGCGAGTTCTGAACCGGTCTGTACCGACAGGACCATACCGACAAACAAGGCTACGAGCATGGCGATCGGCAAAGTACCGATACCAATGACACTCATCTGCCTGAAGATGCTGGTCAGGTTGCGAGGGGCCTCCTTGAAGTAGTAGACCGTCTCGCAAAGGAGTGCCAACATCTCGCCAAGACCTTGCGCAACATTCAGCAGTTTGCCGCCTATGATATTGAACACACGCATAAACCCCGCTATTCAGTAGCGGCCACAGGAGTATCCCAGCGTAACCCCCAGGGAAGATAAAAGAGGTTCAGCTGTTTGCCCTGGTCACTGGCTCGATAATGGAACAACCCCTTCAAAAACTTGACGTCTGTTTCGGTTGCCGACTTTCTGCGGTACTGAAATAGTGGG
>JAFDBW010000279.1 GCA_019313105.1 Deltaproteobacteria bacterium
AGACCAACCGAATCTACATTAGTAACATCTTCATATGTGAGTTCACCACCTACACTCAAGTTACCAGTGATAGTTCCACTTGCTGCCGTGATACTACCAGATGCACTTAAACTACCAGTAGTAGTAGCACCGGAGACGACAACACCATCGATAAAGGCCTTGCGTTTATCAAGATCAGAGAGGATTTCGGCGGTGTCAAGATCCGGAAAAGTGTCCGGATCTAGTACCAGGGGAGGATTATGGCAAAAAGGACAGGTCAGATTGCACCCGCCCCAGAATACCAGGGAGGCTATCCGCCCGGGGAAATCGAGCAGACTTGTACCCTGGAACCCTTTTATACCCATAATTTGAATATCACTGCAATGAGACAGTCCCCGTTTGGGGGCAACGCCTTAGTCCCGACCTTCTTCGACCACGTATTCCTGACGATCCTTGAACTCCTCTTTCTTGCCCTTGTTCCATTGCTGAACAGGACGAAAAAAACCGCAGACACGGGAATAGACTTCGGTTCTGGCATTACATTTGGTTGACATACTACTCCTCCTCTAATGTGACTCAACAAAAAATATGTTTCTGTACGGAAGCAACCTAGGCGGCCCGGCCTTCATGCGTATGCGGACAGGCAAAATGTTCACCTGCAATGTAGCCGTGTTCCGGGCAGATCGTAAAAGTCGGGCTGATCGTGAAATATGGCAGGTGGAAATTCTCGGCGATCCGCCGCACCATAAGTCGGGCGCTCTGCCAGTCATCCAGCCTCTCACCGAGAAAACCGTGAAAAACTGTGCCGCCAGTGTAAAGCGTCTGCAGCGAGTCCTGATGCGTCAGAGCTTCGAAAATATCATCGGTGGTGCCGACAGGGAGTTGGGTCGAATTGGTGTAGTAAGGCTCTGAATCCCCCGCAGTGATGATATCTGCATAAAGCGCCCGGTCGGCTCGTGCCAGCCGGAAGCTGGTCCCCTCAGCAGGAGTCGCTTCGAGGTTGAACAGGTGGCCGGTTTCCTCCTGGTAAGCCTCGAGCTGACTGCGCATGAACTGCAGGGTGCGCACCGTCATGCTTTTGCCTTCGGTGGTGTCGATACCGCACCCGATCAGGTTGAGCATCGCTTCGTTCATACCGAGCAGGCCGATGGTGGAAAAATGGTTGTCCCAGAAGCGGCCGCTGCGTTCGCGAATCCCCTGCAAATAGAAGCGACTGTAAGGGTACAGGCCTTCTTCGGTCAGCCTCTCAAGCTGCTTGCGTTTGATCTCGAGGGACTCGTAGGCCATGCGCATCAGTTCAGAAATCCGGCTGAAAAAGCTTTCAACATTTTCCGCCAGATACGCGGCGCGAGGCAGGTTGAGGGTGACCACGCCGATCGAGCCGGTCAACGGGTTGGAGCCGAACAACCCCCCGCCCCTGCGACGCAGTTCGCGGTTGTCGAGTCGCAGCCGGCAGCACATGGAGCGGGCATCTTCCGGGTCCATATCGGAGTTGATGAAATTACTGAAATAGGGAATCCCGTATTTGGCGGTCATTTCCCAGACCGGCCGGAAACGCGGGCTCTCCCAATCGAGCTCTTTGGTGATATTGACTGTCGGGATCGGGAACGAGAAGATCCGCCCGGAAGCGTCACCGTCCATCATCACTTCGCAGAAGGCGCGGTTGAAGAGATCCATCTCGTCCTGGAAGTCCCCGTAGCTGTTCTCCATCAGCTTGCCGCCGATGATAACCGCCTCTTCGGCGAGGTCACGTGGCGGCGACAGGTCGAGCGTGATGTTGGTGAAGGGTGTCTGGAAGCCGACCCGGGTCGGCACGTTCATATTGAAAATGAACTCCTGCATCGACTGGCGGACCTCGTTGTACGAAAGCCCGTCGTAGCGGATGAAGGGAGCCAGCAGGGTATCGAAGTTGGCAAAGGCCTGTGCGCCCGCCGCCTCGCCCTGCAGGGTATAGAAGAAGTTGACGATCTGCCCCATGGCCGTACGGAAGTGTTTGGGTGGAGCGCTCTGGATCTTGCCGTAGGCGCCGGTGAAGCCTTTCAGAAGCAGATCCTTGAGGTCCCAGCCACAGCAATAAACCGAGAGCATGCCGAGGTCATGGATATGGAAATCGCCATCACGGTGAGCGTCGGCGACGTAATGCGGATAAATCTTGTTCAGCCAGTAGTTGCTGGTAATGTTGGCTGCGATGTGATTATTGAGGCCTTGCAGAGAGTAACCCATGTTGGCGTTCTCGTTGACCCGCCAGTCTTCCTGGGTGAGGTAGGAATCCATCGACTCGATCGATTCCTTGATGAAGGCCCTGGTCTCGCGCAGCGCGGCGTGCTGCTGGCGATAGAGGATGAAGGCCTTGGCGGTTTTGGCGTGACCGTTCTCAATGAGGATTTTTTCGACCAGGTCCTGGACATTCTCAACGGTCGGGATTCGCCCGTCCTTGTAAATAACCTCGAGAATTCCGACAACCTGCCGACCGATTCCAGCGGCCTGCTCCATATCGGTGCCACCGACCGCCTGGACTGATTTCTGTACAGCCGAGACGATTTTCTCTTCTTCAAATGCTACAAGACGCCCATCTCTCTTGCGAATAAAGTCCAGCACCAGAACCTCCCCCATATAGAAAACATTTTTGGAAAATATCACAGAAGAACTGGAGAATAAAGAGAAAAGCACAACATATAGATAAAAAAAACGATACTCCACACAACATATTGTGCAAAAACTCGTGGACATCCTGTGGATGACATGGGGACATCCATCGCTAACCGGGCAAGATTCTTGACCCCTTAAAGCAGCCGTGCAAAAATTCGCACAAAATATCACCCTGTGAGGACAACATGACCGAACTCGTACGCTTCGGCATATCCATCGACCAGCGCCTGCTGGACAGCTTTGATCAGATGATTACCGATAAAGGTTATGACAACCGTTCAGAGGCGGTTCGCGACATGATTCGCAATGCCCTGGTGGAAACGCAGGTGAACCGCTGCGATGATACGCCAACGGTCGGTACCGTGACGTTGGTTTACGACCATCACACCAGGGATCTGTCCGACAAACTCACCGGGCATCAGCACTCACACCACGACGCCATCGTTTCCACACTGCATGTCCACCTCGACGTCCATCACTGCCTGGAAGTGGTCGTAGTGCGTGGCACAGCGGCCCAGGTCAAACGCCTTGCGGATGAACTGATCGGCACCAAGGGTGTCAAACATGGGAAGTTGGTTTTGACAACAGCGGAAGCTGAAATGCGATAAATGATGGCCTGAAAAAGAAGTGATACAGGCAACAGATTAACCCCGCCAACTCTACAAATCACCACGTGACATTAAAAAAAGCCCCACCGTCAGGAGGTAGTAACGGTGGGGCAAGCTTTTCTATTTTTAGGAGGTTTTGAAGAAGATTATCTACGACCCGCCTGCCACAGCAAGTCTCCGATGGTTGGTAAGATATCCGTTTTTTCAAGAAAAATATACGTGCTGTCTCGTAAAAGTTGCGTCACTGATTAACGAAAATTGACTGTGCAAAGGCACACTACAGGTCCGGTTTATAGTGATCCAGCAAACTCAGGTTTTCGTCTTGGCAGTGTTGATTTGCAAGGAGTAGACGTTTCAGTCTTCAAGGAGACAACGGACAGCATCTACTTCAGGTTTGATTTCAGCACTGGGCAGTACCCAACAACCTGCTTATTTTAACGATTTGATCCTCGATACCTGTTGGAAGTCATTAGTTGTTGCTAAAGCAGAAGAGATGGCCTCAAGTTGTGCATCAATTAAAAAATAAAGATCGTTCATAGAAGGGAAGAACCTAATCGCTGAACGCAGACGACTAAAGCTCCTTTGGGGATTGGTCGTATGAGCAAAAGACCTATGGCAACTGGCACAATACTGTTCGTAGAGAGAGATGCCATTGGTGGCCGGCTGTGATTGTGAAGCCCGCTTGGATGACGTGTTTACAGAACAAGCTGCCAGGAATATCGAACAGCAGAAAACAACAAGAAATAAACGAGACATTATTTCCTCTCAAAATCAACATAACAGAAGGTTCTTGTAGTTTCACCAAGTAGACACAAAATCCGGTCCTGCATGGTGAGGAATGAACGGTTGGAAAACATAGCCCCTCGTACTAGCAAGAACAAGGTCAAGACATGCCTGCACATTACCGTTACAGATCACACAGGTCTTTGTCCCAATAATTTTTGGATTAAT
The DNA here is from genome assembly GCA_019313105.1 of Deltaproteobacteria bacterium. Classification (GTDB taxonomy): domain Bacteria; phylum Desulfobacterota; class Desulfuromonadia; order Desulfuromonadales; family BM103; genus JAFDBW01. Next base: position 4,188 of record JAFDBW010000279.1, read on the forward strand.
CGTTGTGGCAGGAACCATGCGTGAGAACGGCTTCGACAAGAGCAGAGAAACCCGTGCGTTCATGTTTAGTCATGGCACAGAAGAGCAACACGCTGCAGTGGCGACAGCCAAACTCGTCTCTACGATCTTGCAGCGGTAAGCTTCTGATTGGATTGTGACCCCGGGCTATTGGAACCCTCGAGCGTAGGGGTTGTGCTAAATGGTCTGCCTGAAAAGACACACCATTGCCATATGTCTCCTACTGGTGATTCGTCCGGTAAAATGGCCTTTTGGGAGGGTTCGTGATTTTTAGTCGGCAAGGGAATCATCATTGCCTTTGACAGCTCACGCATTCAGCAGGAACGTTCTTCAACTCATGTACATACTTTACAGACTTTGTGAGCAAATAGTTCATTCACCTTGCCACCAAAAACTTTTAATGCGCTGAGGCAATATCCACAATCCTTCACGGCACTGACAGCATGCTTTTCATGGTTGAACGTCACAGCACCATAGCCATTTTCATACACTTTCTGAAACCTGAAGTCGCCCCTAATTTCCGCAAAACAATTGCCTGAGAAGGCACAAAACAAGAAGAGTATGAATAGGCTTCGTTTATAGATTCTCATATCTCACCAACCATACCAGTGCAATAGGGATTGAAATTTTAATCCTGCCTCTGGGCAGTAAAGATATAATAGTCAGAAATACACTTAAAAGTTTTTTAATTGCACATTCAGTGAGGTACTAGAGGGCAGGGATGTACTAGAAAGGAAGTTGTGAGTCCTTCTTATTAATCATGCTGAGTTGATGTGGAGTCGTCTGACCGGAAACTTTTCGAAATTACAGCTGATCTGTAGTCCAAGAGACACCGGAGCCACAGAGTGAGAGCCCCCATCGGAGACAACATACCGTCACATCTCGTGACAAGCGTCACAATCCTCGACCACGCTAATTGCCATCGAACCATCATGACAGATGCCGCAGGATTCACCCTTCTCGATATGGACCTAATGACTGAACTCCACCTTGCCTACCGAGTCGGTTTGCAGGTAGACTTTGTCTTTGATCCAGCGGCCATAGAGGACGGAAGGCAGGGCCACCAACAGTAGAACCGCAAATATCGTACAGCGCCGTGTCATAAATTGACCGCCATCCGCACATTTGGGCACCATTGCACCGGTTTTTCGGGCCCGGCCGAGCCTTTTTATGTCCTCCCATATCGGGGAGGCGTTCACGTCAAACGTTGAGCCGTCAATCCGGAAAGACGATCGGAACAACTCATGGACCATCGCCGCATAGAAAATTTTTATATTATTGTATCTCCCGGGCTCGAGAAAACCTGTGCAGCAGAACTGACTGCCCTGAAGATAACTCCCCTGGTAATCGAGACGGGAGGCATCGCCTGCGCCGGTCGCCTGCGTGAACTGTATCTTGCCAGTCTGTGGCTCAGAACAGCGTCTCGCATCCTGGTCCGGTTCGCTGAATGTCGCAGCCGTGATTTTCCCGACCTGTATCGCAAAGCGCAACGACTGCCCTGGGGCCGTTTCATCCGTCCAGAGACCCCGGTAGCCTTCCGCGTGACCTGTCATGGCTCACGGCTCAACCACACCACGCGGGTTGCGGAAACCCTCGAATCGGCAGTCAACCAGGCTCTCGGTCGCACAACCAACCCGATCGAGAGGGAGCCGCAACTGGTCATGGTCAGAATCGTTGACGATTGCGTGACTATTTCAATCGACAGCTCCGGTGAGCTGCTACACCGCCGCGGATACCGCAAGTCGGTGACTTCGGCACCTCTACGCGAAACCCTCGCGGCCGGGATCCTGATGCTGCTCGGCTGGGAAAGTCACGTACCCTTGGTCGACCCGATGTGTGGCTCGGGAAGTTTCCTCCTTGAGGGAGCTTTACTAGCGCGACGGCAGGCCCCAGGACTCAATCGCCCGTTTGCCTTCACGGTATGGCCAGGCTACCGGCAGGGCTTGTGGACACTGCTCTGCGATGAGGCGCAACGCTTGCAGATCGACTGCGAAGAATCGATCACCGGGTATGACACCGACAGCGCCGCGGTGAAGGTCGCACAGGAAAACTGCGAACGCAGTGGCAACTCCGGTCAGGTGAGCATCACCCGACTCTCTCTTGCCGACCAGCCGGTCCACGACGGCCATGGCCTGGTTGTCTGCAATCCACCCTATGGCAAGCGCCTGCCCCTCGATAGTGACTCAAAAGCCTGTTACCAGGGGATCGGCAGCCATCTCAGTCGTGTCTACCCTGGCTGGCGGAAGGCGATGCTTTGCCCCGACCCGACACTGGTCAAGGCATCCAAACTACCTTTGAAACAGGTTGCCAAGCTGGACAATGGCGGCCTGTCGGTCGGTCTCTATGCTACAGATGAAAGGACATGACAGCTTTTCCTGCAGATTCTAGGCTTGCACTGTAAAAAAAAATCCGTTATAGTCCGTACCCTTCCCTCTGGGGAATTATCTGTTCAGGAAAGCGAGGTGATTGCAGGTGGAGATCCATGTGGTCGACAATAATGTCGAGAAAGCCATCCGGGTTCTCAAGCGCAAGTTGCAGCAGGAAGGGCTCTTCCGTGAAATGAAGCAGCGCAAGTTCTACGAAAAGCCCAGTGTCAAGCGCAAGCGTAAAGAGAAAGAAGCCCAACGGCGCCTGCGTAAAAAAATGCGCATGATGCGCAAAGACTGACCCTCGCTTTAGTCTTTATGGAAAGGCCGGTCCCTGTTAAAGGGGCCGGCCTTTTTTATTCGGCTTTTTGGAATCTATTGTTGAAATGATCATATTTTAGGCTTTTTTGAAACACCAGATTGATGTTGAAAAATGAAGTTTAAATGTTAGGTAATTCGAGAATGAGTTGCAGCAATACTTATGATAAAGCCCCAACCCAGGTAATTGGGAAAGGTCTATTTTTACTAGAGTGGCATTTAGAAAAAACCAAAGTCCACTAGGAGGGCTGAGGGGCAAAGGGTTTCTATAGGGTCGGGCCAATCTAAGATTTAGAATTAATAGATATTTTGGGCATCGAGATCTATTAGGCTATTCAGGAGATAGTGAGGAAATGGCCAAACAAATTTTGCGTATATCTTAACTAGAAGGGGCGGGCGTAACGCTTAAGAAATGTCCTACAAGGCAAACTTCTGCCCTTTCTTGACAAACCCTAGGAAACCATCTTGATGAGGATGGTATTTATAATCTTGTTGGTAATGGTATAGCCACATTTTATTTTTGACATATGGAGGCAGGGTCAGAAGTTGTTCGTAGTGAGCATGAACTGTCGATTTG
>JAFDBW010000280.1 GCA_019313105.1 Deltaproteobacteria bacterium
AAGATATTCTCGAAGAGTTGATCAGGCTGCCCGATCTGCCGTTGCACGGCCCTGAGCATCATGCCATGGCCGGCCTGGCCCTGTTGTTGGCCAGTGAGCGGACTGGCGTGAAACTTCCGGAAAACTATATCGAAGAAACAATCCGGCGCAGCATGCAGATACCGGGCGGGACCTGCGGCTATCATGGCGCGTGTGGCGGGGCTGTTTCAATGGGGGTCGCGGTCAGCATAATAACCGGCGCTACACCTGTGACCGGGCTGGCACGCGGCATGGCCCACCGCGCAACGGCCAGCGCTTTGCTTCGTTGTGGCGACGCTCAGGCACGCTGCTGCAAACGCGCCCTGAGAAAGACCGTGGCCGCCGGAAGAGAATTCTTTGCCGAAGAACTCGGCATCCATTTTCCACGGCCGTTCGAACAAATAATCTGTGCCGATATTTCGCGCAACCAGGAGTGTGCCAAGGGGCAATGCCCCTATTTTCACAGGAACCGAAAGAACAATTTTAAGTAGCACTTATCGTTTCGCCCTGCATCATAAAACGTCTTTTACCGGAGTACTGTCCAGACCGAAAGCCTCGGCAACACCGGCGTAAGTCACCTTGCCATTCACCACGTTCAACCCTGCCCTGACACCCGGGTCATTGCGTGCGACTTCCCGCCACCCCTGGCAGGCAATCCGCAAAGCATAGGGCAGAGTGGCGTTGGTCAGCGCAATGGTCGAGGTCAGGGGCACCGCGCCCGGCATATTCGCAACACAATAGTGCACGACCCCGTCGACTTCAAAGATCGGCTCGCTGTGGGTCGTCGGACGGGAGGTTTCAAAGCACCCCCCCTGGTCGATGGCAACATCGACCAGAACCGCACCGTGCTTCATTGTTTTGAGCATCTCACGAGTCACAAGCTTCGGAGCCTTGGCACCATGCAGAAGGACGGCACCGATAACCACATCCGCCTTCTGGACCAGCTCTCGAACCGTGGCCGGCGACGACATGAGCGGAAAACAGTTCTTCGGCATCACCTCAGAAAGGTGTCTCAACCGGTCAAGACTGGTATCTAGAAGGTAGACTTTGGCTCCCAGTCCTGCGGCCATCTGGGCGGCATGTGTACCGACCGTCCCTCCCCCCAGAACAAGCACGGTTGCCGGCTGCACGCCTGGGACGCCACCAAGCAGAATGCCACGTCCGCCCTGAGTGCGCTCGGCATATTTTGCCGCCTCCTGAGCAGCCATGCGCCCGGCCACTTCACTCATCGGTGTCAGCAGCGGCAGGCTGCCATCGGCACCAACGATTGTTTCATAAGCAATGCAGACCGCCTTGCTCTTGATCATTGCCTTGGTCAACTGTTCGGATGCAGCAAAATGGAAGTAGGTAAAAACTATCTGACCTTCGCGGATCAGAGGATATTCAGAGGGCTGGGGTTCCTTGACATGCATAACCATTTCGGCCCGTCGAAAGATCTCTTGTGGTGTCGCAACAATTTCCGCACCGGCTTCACGGTAGGCGGCATCGTCGAAACCGCTTCCCGTACCGGCGTCACTTTCCACCAGGATGTCATGTCCATTTTCGCGCATGATCTCAACACCAGCTGGAGTCATGCAGACCCTGTTCTCTGCTACCTTGATCTCTTTGAGTATGCCGATAATCATGATGAGCCCTTTCAATACAGAAGGTTGAGGTTATTCATATAGCCAGAGTCTATCAGCAATATGACAAAATTATCTTGCAAACTTCGACAATGACCGCTATTTATTAGTAGATTATTTTATATTTTCAGATAATAGAGAATGATTATGCCAAACATTGAAATCGACACCATAGATCGTTCCATCCTGAAAAAACTACAGGATAATGGTCGGCTGTCAAACGTACAACTGGCTGCTGAGGTGGGTTTGTCGGAATCGGCCTGCCTGCGCCGGGTCAAGCTGCTTGAAGAAAGCGGTATCATTGACCGATATGTCATGCTGATCAACCAGAGTGCAATTGGCAAGCCGGACAATGTTTTCGTCAGAGTGACACTGGATGGGCAACAACGGGAAAAGCTGGCGGCTTTCGAAGCCGAGATCAACAGGGTCTCCGAGGTTATGGAATGTTATTTGATGGCCGGAGACTTCGACTACCTGCTTCGGGTCATCACCCGGGACAACGCAGACTATGTGCGCGTGCACAACCAGCTCACCAGCCTGCCCGGTGTGATGCGCGTGCAATCGTCGTTTGCACTGAAAACAGTTTTGGATAGCACTGAGATGCCTTTGGACGGGATAATCTGAACCGGACAGGGTCTCTCTCTATGGTCGCAAACAATAAAGGGGAGACTTGACTAGTGACATGGCCCCGTTATTGGTTTTCGGATGTTTCCCGCCATTCACCAGGCGCCACTTGCCCCTGCGGACGCAACGCGAACGCCATAGCCTCTCCGCAATTGGGACAATACACCCATGCATCGCGCAATCCGACATGACAACTGGGGCATTGATTGCTCCCGGACCTTTTCCCACCAGCCTGCCTGATCATGGCGAGGACCACTCCTGCAACCAGGTTAGCAGCAATGATAAACCAGCCAATCGGCGGGATCTGCAGAAAATCATTGACCACGCAATGGCCGAAGTAAAGCAGGCAAAGGTTACATGCCACGATGGCAAGAATGCCTGCCAGACAGAAGCTGACAAACCAGGAGAGTCTATATTTCCCAAAGATCTTTTGCATGACAACCTAGGCTACTGAAGGCTGATTCTGATGACGACACCAGGGGCAGTACCTGACCCAGGAGTCATGTACCTTGCCACAGCCAGGACAGGTCTCTCTCAGTACGGTTCTACATTGTGGACAGACCAGCCAACCAGAGACTACTTTTTCTGCACATCCCGGGCACTCACCGGTCAATTGCTGTTCAGGCGGAGCTGGCTTGTCGAACTCCATGCAGATGTAGTAAAAAATTATCGACAGACTGATAACAAAAAGCAGAAACATGCGCCCTCATATCGCCTGCGGCAGTTGATCAAGACAGCTTTGGACATCCTTTTCAACTTTGCCATCCCGCAAATATACGGTGCGATCAAACCACTCAAGGTTCTCGCGGTTGTGAGTCACCATTATGATCGTCTGACCATCCTCGTGCAGTTCTTTCAACAAGCTCATTACCTGATGGCTGTTTGTCGTATCAAGGCTTCCGGTCGGTTCGTCCGCAAGCAACAGCGGCGGGCTGTTGACCAGGGCCCGGGCGATCGCAACACGCTCCTGTTCTCCTCCTGAAAGCTGCTGGGGCAGGTGTAGCATACGGTCAGGAAGACCGACCCGCTTCAGCATATCATTGGCACGCCTACGTTTTTCGTCAGCGGAGAACCTGGTCACGGCCAGTGGCAGCATGACGTTTTCCAGGGCATTCAGGTATGGAATCAGGTTGTGTGACTGGAAGATAAAGCCAAGGTATTCACGACGGAAATCAGCCTGTTTTTCGGCCGACAGCCCGTAGACATCAATGCCATCGACGATGACTGACCCGGACGACGGGCTGGCCAGGGCGCCCAGAACACTTAAGAGAGTGCTTTTTCCGCTCCCGGAAGGGCCCATCACGCCGAGAAACGTCCCCTCTTCGACAGTCAGGCACAACTTATTCAGGGCGATGACACAGTCGGCGCCGTTGATATAATTCTTGTGTACTTTATCAAGTGTAATCAGGCTCATGACTTATCCTGTTTAGAGCGCCCTGAGCGCTTCGCTCGGCTCGAGGCGGCTGGCACGCAAAGCCGGCGGCAAAGAGGCCAGCAGGCCGACCACCACTGCGGCAAGAACAGCGCTGACGGCCAAGGTCGAATTCCAGTGCCAAGTTGCTTTGCCCCCTTCGAGCAATGGCAATGCAATCAAGGTCGCACCCACACCGACCAGGTAGCCCAGCACACCGGAAAGTGTACTGACGATTGCCGCTTCCATCAGGACCATGTGCAGGACATGCCAGCGTCGATAGCCAATTGCCCGGAAGATCCCTATTTCGCGGGTTCTCTCGCTGATTGCACCCATCATCGTGACAAACACCAGCAGGGCGCCGATGATCACAACTGTGACGGCAACCCCCCAGGCAAAAAACCGGAACTGGTCAAGTGCATGCATACGGGTCTTAACCACCTGTTGGACGGCCTGAACATCGGTGTCTGGCAGCACCTGCTGCAGTTGGTTGACCATATCGTCAACCGGACAGTCGTGGCAAAGAGCGGCAATCTCGACCATGCTCACCTGCCCTTGTTTATCAAGTTCGACCTGGGCAACCGATAGAGGTGCGATCAGCAGTTGGTCATCCTGGGAACCGGTCCTGGCCAGCAGACCCACGACCGTATAGTCATGTCCGTTGACCTGCAAGATGTCCCCCATATTCAGGTTGAATCGTTTGGCAACCGAATCGCCAACCACGAGTTCATTACCCTTTTCAATAGAACGACCGGCAATTGACCACCAGCGCTTCAGTTTCAGCTCGGCATCCGGGTCAATACCCATCATCATAACCCGCTGTCCCTCGATCTCGACCGCCCCGAGGACCTTGGGCCCGATTGTCGCCACGTTGCGCCGGTTTGGGATATCGTCAATTTTGACCAGGTCTGCCTGTTCGATCTCTTTGGCGACCAGGTTGACGCCTCCAAGCTGGACGCCACCGTAGTTCAGAGTGAGTTCATCACTGCGGGGAGTGATGATGATATTGGCGCCGAAGTTCTCCAGCTCATTCTGGGCACGCCGACCCAGAGCATCGGTCAAAGACAGCAGGGTCACCACGGTTGCAACACCGATCAGCAGACCGATGACAAGAAAAACCGCCCGCCCCTTGCGACGCCGGAGATTGTGTAGAACAATATGCTCGAGTCGCACGATAAAAACCTTTAGTTCACAGTGCTGAAGTACCAGGCACCTTTTTCGATGTCGCTGGTTGACAACACAAGAGTCTCGCCGATCAGTTGCCGCTGCAATGGAGCAGGATTGCATCCGCCCTTGATCTCATTGATCTTATCCGTGCGGAAACGCTGATCGCAGTTGTTGCAGACCATCTCGTTGCCTTCCTGGCGATAACCTTTGCGAGCCTTGTAGCAGACGTCACAGGTATCGAAAGCACTGCGGATCACTCCATCGTGACTGCGCACGACAAAAAAATCGACCGGACCGGCTTGCCCGTTAAAACGATAGAAACGGGCCTTACCGTCATTGAAGTCCACTGCGGCAAAACGGATTTTGCCATCCTGGCCTGCAGAGACCAGCTCCAGTCCACCGACGGGGCTCTGGCCAAGAACAAACCAGCCGCCAACAGCTACTGCGGCGACAATTGCGACGATGACTGGGAGCAGGAACTTCTTGCCTGAAGCAGGTTTCTGGTTGAATTGTTCTCGTTTGGTTTCACGTTCTGACATTATCTTTCTCCTGTAATACTAGGCTTTCGATCTCAATCATATTCAGCTGTTGCAGCACGCACATCCGCTACCACCCTGGCCGACAGCTTTGAGTTGCGGGTCAAAAATAATCACTTCGGTCTCTTTCTGTAAATCGGCATACCATGCCTGCAATTGACTCTGTTGCTGACGGGGATCGTCGATGCCGGCATAGACATGGTCCTCGATGTTGCGGTTGATAATCATGTCTTCGCGCAGACGCGTGCGAAAGTTGTCCATGCTCCCGTAACGCTGGACAACCAGCTGATCCAAACCCTGGTGCCCCTGACGCAACTCGTCCAGCTTTGCGTCCACCTCGCCCTCCTGGATAACAACACGGTTTTTCTCGGCAGCTGAAAGCAGCAGCTCACGTTGCAGAACATCTTTCCATGCGGCCTGCCAGAGCTGAGTTTGCTGGTCGGCAGACACGTCATCGCCGGTACGCTGCTGCACGATCTGTTCAAAATCACTGCGGGCGAGTAACCGGTCACCAATGCGGGCCAGATATTTCTGGCCGAGTTGAGCCTGTTCCTCCTGCAGCGCGTTATACTCCTGCGGATCGAGCTGCAATCGCACCCTTGCAGGATAACCGGCTTTTGTGATAGCTGCCTCGATAGCACTGCTGTCGATCTCGGCCGGATCATAAGTCACACGGCCACGGTTGCTGGTCAGGTTGACTTCCACCGAACCGACACCGTCAAGGCTGGACAGAGCACTCTCGATATTGCTGACACAAGAGCCGCACGTCAGTTTTTCGATCTGGTACTCTGCAAGAGCGGCATTGGCCGTACCACTTCCTGAAGGGATGAGCAACCAGGTCCCGGCGGCAAGTGCCGCGGCAATGATTCCAAGCGTTACGAAAAGCTTCAAACTTTTATTCACCTCTTCACCTCTTCTGTTTAATCGACTCCGAGCATAATAATCTCACTATTTTAAGTATATAGATCAACATTCATGCCAATGCCATCAGGAGCTTTCAACTATCTGATATAATTATTAATAAAACAAAATGCTCTTGAAGAGATTATTCAGCGGGAGTTTTTTTGTACGATATTATACAGTTCAGAGGAGATTATTCTGCAACCCTAGCACAACTGCTGCCGCGTCAGGTTGTCGAGCGATTGAATGGCTATTCAAACGGCCGGTTAGAGG
>JAFDBW010000281.1 GCA_019313105.1 Deltaproteobacteria bacterium
CAGCTGAATGCCGCTGAGCCTTTTTGACCGGCTGTTGATCGGCCAGTGAGGCGCTAAGGCCAGCAGCCTTGAGTTTGAAATCAGCCAGGTTCTCCGCAGAGACCGGTTTGGCTGACGGAGCCTTGACCCGGTGCGGATTGACCGGAGCACCATTTTTGTACATCCGGAAACAGAGATGAGGCCCGGTGGCAAGGCCTGTACTGCCGACATAGCCGATTGTTTGCCCCTGTGAAACCCGCTTGCCCTGAGCGATCCCCCTTGCAAAACCTTTCATGTGCAAATACAGGGTCTCGTAGCTGCTATTGTGCCTGATCTTCACATAATTGCCATTCCCCCGGGTGTAACCCTTTTTGATAATGATACCGTCGCCGACAGTTTTGATCGGTGTCCCGGGCCGTGCTGCATAATCGATCGCCGGGTGGGATTTCCAGGTTTTGGTGATCGGGTGAAAGCGGCGCATGGTGAATCCGGACGAGATCCGCGAAAAGGAGAGTGGCGCCTTCAGGAAGGCTTTGCGCAGGCTCTGCCCTTCGGCATCGAAATAATCCGGGCGGCGGTCGCCGTCCTGGTAGAGAAAGGCCTGGAAGGTTTCGCCCTGGTTGGTGAACTCCGCCGCCATTATACGGCCGTAGCCGGCCGGTTGAGCATCCCGGTAACGTTTTTCCACCAGAGCCTGGAACGAGTCGCCTTTGCGGATATCTAGGATAAAATCGATGTCCCAGGCAAAAATATCAGCCAGGTTCATCGCCAGAACATCGCTTTCTCCGGTGCTGGTGACCGCTTCGAACAAGCTGGTTTCAATCGTGCCCCGCACGCCGACGGTTTCGGTCGTATAAGGGATCGGGACCTTCTGCACGGAGAAGTCTTCCGCCTCGCGGGTAATAATCAGCTGTTCATCGTGGTCGATGTCGTACTCGAAGCGTTCAAAGTCGTCATCGCTCAGGCAGAGCCGGTATGCCTGCCCGGCACTAAGACGGGAGAGTGGGAAGACCGACTTGCACAACTTGCTTAGCTCGTAAATCTCTCCTGCCGTGAAGTAGTCCCCCAGGATGCTGGTCGCCGTATCGCCCTGGGCGACGGTCCCCTTGATGATCTCCTTGCGGATTTCCGGAACCGGTGGTTGCGGTAATGCTGCCGGCTCCGACATGTTGGCTTCGGTACTGGTTACCGTCGGCCGGAAGAACAGAGGAGTAACCAGCAGGACTCCCAGGACCAGGAACAACCATAGGCGTAGGCGCGGGGTTGATCTACGGCGGCTCATCAATGATGATTTAGGCGGATGAAAATCGAAGTTCAAAAGTCTTTTCCTGCGGGAATATAGAGTTAACTTCCTGAAAAATAAAATTTATCCATAATATCAGTCCTGTGATAAATTTGTCTAGAAATCTGTTGACCATGGTGTCGTATTTATCCTGATTTGCGAATTGGCCCTTACCGGTTTTGCTTGTCATGGGCAGGTTGGATAAGGTACTAACTTGAGGCATGCCAACAAAGGAGGCCCGCATGGTTAACCGACAGCGTCTGAGTGATGAATTTGCCCGTCTGGCGGCAATCAACAGCCCGCCTTTGTATGAAAATGAGATTGCCAGGTACCTGGTCGGGCGCCTCGAAAATCTTGGTGCCGAAGTGCTTTTTGACAATGCCGCTGAAGCAACCGGTGGCGAAGTCGGGAACTTGGTCGCCAGCTTTGCAGGACAGGGCAGGTCTTCAGAACCACTCCTCTTCTCTGTACACATGGACACAGTCGAGCCGGGAGGGCAAGTAGAGCCGGTCCTGCGAGACGGTGTATTCTTTAGTGCCGGCGACACAGTTCTTGGTGCCGATGACAAGGCCGGGGTCGCCGAACTTATTGAGGCTCTGCAAGTCATCCGCGAGCGGAAGATTCCGCACGGGCCACTTGAGGTGGTGATCACGATCGCCGAAGAGATCGGCCTGGTTGGCGCGAAACATCTTGATTTCGGTTTGCTCAAATCCAGGCGAGGCTATGCACTGGATACGGAAGGCACCGGCTGGATGGTCCTCAAGGCACCGGCCGCGAACATTTTGCAGATCGAAATCGAGGGGATCGCTGCTCATGCCGGAATGGCCCCCGAGCTCGGACTGTCGGCAATACAGACGGCCTCCCTGGCAATCAGCCGGATGCACCTGGGCCGGATTGATCAGCAAACGACTGCCAATATAGGTAAAATAGAGGGTGGCGTCGCCCGCAATATCGTGCCGCAAAATGTTTCAATCATCGGCGAAGCACGCAGTCACGATACGGACAAACTCGAGAGTCAGACAGCGCACATGCTCGCCTGTTTTGAACAGGCCGCCGACGAAATGACGCGCACCATCGATGGCCGGCAGGTCCGGCCTCATATCCGCGCAGAGGTCCGCCCGGATTTCCCCAGCATGGCCGTCGCCGAGGATGCGCCGGTTGTCGCACTGGCCAGGTCCGCTGCAGCAATCCTGGGCCAGGAACTCAAGGTGAGACTCGGTGGGGGGGGCAGCGATGCCAACATCTTCAATGGACACGGCATAGAAATGATCATCCTGGCAACCGGTATGAACAAGGTCCATACCCACGATGAATATGTGGCCGTTGCCGACATGGTCAAGGTCGCGGAGCTGCTTGTCGAGATTATCCGGCAGGCTTGAAATACAAGAGGTTTAAAGAGCAAAGCTGGCCGGGGAGAAGTCTCAGGCCATGACGGTCAGCACGTTTCGAGCGGTAGTTCGTTCAGCGCCGCCATCTGTTCGCGTAACTGCAGGATGTGTTCTCCCCAGTAGCGAGTCGTGTTGAACCACGGGAAATGGTGCGGAAAGGCCGGATCATCCCAGCGTCGGGCCAGCCAGGCGCAGTAATGCAGAATCCTCAAGGTTCGCAACGCTTCCACAAGTTGCAATTCTTGCGGGCGGAAATCGTAAAATTCGTTGTAGCCTTCCACGATCTCGGCCAGTTGCGCCGTCTGGCGCACGCGGTCTCCGGAAAGCATCATCCAGATATCCTGAATCGCCGGGGCCGTCCTGGCATCATCAAAGTCGACAAAATGCGGTGCATCTCCCCGCCACAGGACATTGCCGGCATGACAGTCGCCGTGGGTGCGAATCAACGGTGTGCTGTCAAATACGGCCAGCAATTCGTCAAGTGACTGGAGCAGGTCGCTGGTCAATGCATCGTAGTTTGCCTTGTATTCCGGGATGATAAACGCGTCGCTGATCAGGGTGACAGATTCATGGCCGAATGTCGTGCAGTCGAGCCGGGGGCGATGTTCGAAAGGACGGGTCGCGGCGATCGCATGCATGCGCACCAGAGTACGCCCCATGATCAGGAGGTTGTCGAGGTTGTCGAACTC
>JAFDBW010000282.1 GCA_019313105.1 Deltaproteobacteria bacterium
ACCAGTCCTATGATGATTGCTTCGAGAATGCGGCCACGAACGAAGTGGCCAAGCTGGCGGGCCACCAGATGGCTGAGGTCGTGCGCCATTTCGAAGTGGCGATTGGGTGCCATCGCTGTCAGGGCGCGCATGATTGCCTTGCCGTCACGCAGGAAGAAGAAGGTGAAGAGCGGTACGATGACAAACAGGCCGCCGACTTTCATGGCTGATTGTGGCGTGCTGGTCAGAATTGCTGCAAGCAGCTGCTCCCCCCAGCCCCGGACCTTGCTTGGCAGGTCGTAGCTCTCAAAGACTGGAAAACGGTTATGCAGGTTTTCCAGCAGTTGTCTGAGGAATTCGGTCAGCTTGGCAGTATAGCGGGGGATATCAGTGGTCAGGTTGCCCCAGAGTTCCTGCCACTGCGGCAGGAGCCATAACGTACTTACCAGGAAGATAGCGAGGACAAGAAGGTAGACAATGAATATGCTGCTGGTTCGATTGAAGTAATTGCTCAGCTTGGCAACCGGCGGCTCGAGCAGAAAGGCAAGTACCAGCGACAGCAAGAGGGGCAGGAAGAGCACGGAGAAGGCCGTGCGCGTCACACCGATAAATGTGGTTGCTGAAGAGTAGACGGCCAGCCCGCAGGCAATTGCACTGGTCAGAATCAGGAACGCAAGCAGAACCTGGCCACGGGTCCACCCTCTACGGCTGGGCTGATAGTCCTTCATGTTTCAACTATCTCCGTCGGCACTTGTTCGCCGATCAGTTTGTTGAGGTTGCGGATTTCCTGACTGGCGGTCTGGAGACGCTCGCTGACAATCCGGGTCAGGCCAATCAGGATTCGGCTGGTCAAGGTTGGTTGGCGTTCGATCAGCTCCAGCAAGTCGGCACGGAACAGCCCGATCAGTTCTGTCTGTTCCGTGGTGCGTGCGCTGGCGCTGCGTGGTGCCGGTGCGGTGAGGGTTGTCTCGCCAAAGAAATCACCAGGGCCGAGGAGTGCGAGCTCATCGTCAGTGCCCTGCTGGTTTTTGGCAAGGATACTGACGCCGCCGCTGCGGATCATGTACATGCCGGTGCCGGGGTCGCCTTCCTCGAAGACAAACTCTGATACGCCGTAGTTGCGCACATGGACCATCTTCTCCAGCACGTTGAGCTCCCGTCCGTTCAGCTCAGCGAACATCGGCAGGTTGTTAAGGAAGTAGGCCAGTGAATCTTCGTCATGTTTCTTGCGAAAGATGTTGTTCCAGAGTGGGTCCATTGGTCTCTCCCGTTACTTGCCGTTGAGCCTGTCCTGAATATCCACAGGGATCGGTTGATTTATCCGGTAATCCTTGAACTTCACCTCCAGGTCCTCCTGAAGACCAGGTCGCCGGATGGTGCGCAGCATCCTTGATGGCAGGAAAGCCCCGTGGATGTTAGCGAACTGGATTTCAAAAAGATCATCAACCTTACCATCGGGGCTGGTCACTTTAAATCGTTCAGGGATATGACCGTTGGCAACTTCGATATAACGGATCTCAACAATCAGTTGCAGTTTGTCCTCGGTGACAATGCTCAACTCATTGACCGTTCCGGTGCTGACGTCGATGTCAAAGACCAGAGCGTTTATCTGTTTTTGCGGCAACCGCAAACCGTCTGTGTAAAAGGCCTGTTCCAGGTCAGTTGGCTGGGCAAAAGTGATTTCCAAATGCTGAATCATTTTGTCGGCAAGCGCAACTTCGCTCTCTGTGATTTTGGCGCCCTTGACAAGCTTCCGTCTTTGCCCGGCCCGCTCGGTCGGAAGCAGCATCTCATTCAGTTCGATCGCCAGGTTGGCAGAAACCTGCTGGACCACTTTTTCGACATAGGGTGTCATCTGCGCGATGCTGGCGTAAACCAGGTTTCCGCCTTTGCGTTGCCAGAATTTGTTGATTACAGGCGTTGGTGGCGGATTGACGTCCGGAGGGAGCTCCTCATTCAGGCGAGCCATGATCTCTTCGATCAGGCTTGTTTCGATAGAGGCAAGGTAGTTCTGTAGCTCGGGCTGAGTCCGTTGTCTCGCTGCAACGACCGACTCAAGGATGGCCAGATCGTCTGCTGCAAATAAAAGAGATGGTATTGTCAGGATCAGGAGCGCTAGGCTTGCGAGAAATGATCGAAGCATGCCGGTCCACCTCCGTGAAGCACTGGTTGACACCCGTCATGGGCATTGATAATTTGCAAAAGCCCTCGTTTGAAGTGGGCTTAAAATCAGTATATTATGAAGATAATCGATTGTTTAGGTAGTTGCAAGGAGCTTGTGTGACAAGTTTTGATCTGCGCAAACAGCCGACGGCCACCGGGGTCTACCTGATGAAGGATGCTGCTGGTGAAATTCTCTATGTCGGTAAAGCGAAAAACCTGCGCTCCCGGTTGCGCAGTTATATGCGGGATGAGCGCGATACGCGGCCCCAGATCAAGTTTCTGATGGAGCGCGCTTCGATTATCGAGACGATTGTCACCGATACCGAAAAAGAGGCCCTGATTCTCGAGAACACTCTGATCAAGAAATACCGGCCTCGCTACAACATCCATCTGCGTGACGACAAGACCTTTGTCTCCTTGCGGATCGATTTGCGTGAAGAATTCCCGATGCTGGACATTGTGCGGCAGGTCCGCCAGGATGGCGCCCGCTATTTCGGCCCTTTTGCTTCATCGTCCGCATTGCGACAGACCCTCAAGGAAATTTACCGCATATTCCCGTTGAGGCATTACCCAATGGCAACATGCCGGCAGCGCGGTCGGCCTTGTCTCTTCCATCAGATTGGCCAGTGCAGCGCCCCCTGCCACGGGCTGATCAGTGCCATAGATTACGGCAAACTGGTCGATGGCGTGATGGCCTTGATCGAAGGCCGACAGGGTGAAGTGATTGACATGCTCCGAGAGCGGATGAAGCTGGCTGCGAGCCGGCAGCAATATGAAGCAGCGGCCTTGTTGCGTGACCAGATCAAGGCGATTGAAACGACCGTGGAGCAGCAGAAGGCCGTGCGTTATGGTACTGTTGACCGGGATGTGGTGGGGGTCTGCCGTCAGGGTGGGGAAGTTGAAGTCGTCATGCTTTTCTACCGCCAGGGGAAGTTGTCGGCGCGGCGTACTTATAATTTGCCCTGGCAGCTCGATGAAGATCAGATCCTGGCGGATTTCCTGGCGCGATTCTACGATCGGGATCTGCCGGTCCCCGACGAGATCATTTTGCCGATCGTCATTGAAGGGATGGCCTCTTTTTCGGAATGGCTGACCGAACGGCATGGCCGCAAGATGACGGTGCTGGTCCCGCAGCGAGGTGAGCGCCGTCGCCTGGTTGAACTGGCAAATCGCAATGCCGAAGAGGCCTTGAGGGAGCGCGGCAGCCGTGAGGAAGCCCGTCGCAAGGTTCTGGCAGAGATACAACAGAAGCTGTCCTTGCAGCGCTTGCCGCTGCGCATGGAGTGCTTTGATATTTCAACAATCCAGGGGCAGGCGACGGTTGCCAGCATGGCCGTTGTCGTCGACGGTGAACCGGTTTCTTCTGAATACCGGCACTACCGGGTGAAGACGGTTGCCGGCACTGATGATTATGCTGCTTTGCGAGAGGTCCTGTGCCGCCGGCTGCGACGTGGAATTGAAGAATCCAGGCTGCCGGACTTTATTCTCATCGATGGCGGTAAAGGACAACTCGGTGTTTTATCGACGGTCATTGAAGACCTGGAGATAGCCGGCAGGATTGATATTGCAGGAATTGCCAAAAGTCGTGTCAAGGCAAACGTTCGTGGCCGCGTCGTGGAACGTAGTGAGGAACGGTTCTTCCTGCCCAGGCGAAAGAACCCGGTGATATTGAGACGTGGCTCCGCAGCTCTTTTCCTGCTGGAGCGCCTTCGTGATGAGGCTCATCGCTTTGCCATCACTCACCACCGCAAGGTCCGTAGCAAGTCACAGCTCAAATCGTCCCTCGACGACATCCCGGGTGTCGGACCAAGGCGTCAGAGGGCGCTCCTGAAACATTTCGGCAGC
>JAFDBW010000283.1 GCA_019313105.1 Deltaproteobacteria bacterium
GTAATCAGGCAGAGCATTCTGAGTGTTGGTATTGAGGATGTTGGTGACCAGTACCGAGTAGTGCGCAACGATAGCGCGGCCCGATTCGGAAATAATATCCGGACAGGGCACTCCGGCAGCATCACAGATATTTTTCACCTGGTAGACAACGTCATTGGCATATTCTTCGATCGAATAGTTGACGCTCGAGAAATAGCTCGACTTGGAACCATCGTAATCAACCCCCAGCCCGCCACCGACATCAAGATACTGAAGGCCGACGCCCATCTTCTTCATTTCGGCGTAGATGCGCGCGCCCTCAACCAGGGCGTTCTTGATCTTGTCGATTTTGGTGATCTGGCTGCCGATGTGGAAGTGCAGGAGTTTGACCTGGTCCAGCAGTTTGTGTTCCTTGAGCAGCTCGATAGCGGCGAGCAGTTCGGAAATTTTCAGGCCGAACTTGGCATCGCTGCCGCCGGAGGTGGCCCACTTGCCGGTCCCTTTCGAGGAGAGCTTGACCCGGATGCCGAGCTTCGGCTTGATCCCGCTCCGCTCAGACATGGCAATGATTTTTTCCAGCTCGAAGAGCTTCTCGACGACGATGGTAATGTCGTAGCCGATCTTGTTGGCGTAGAGGATGGTCTCAATGTAATCGTTGTCCTTGTAGCCATTGCAGATGATCGGCAGCTTTTTGCCGGTAGCAAAGGAAATCGCCGCAACCAGCTCTGGCTTCGAGCCGACCTCGAGGCCGATGTTGTGTTTCTTGCCGAATTCGGTGATCGCCTCGACCACTTGGCGCTGCTGGTTGACCTTGATCGGGAAAAAGGTCTGGTAGCCGGCCGGGTAGTCGTACTCTTCGATGGCGTAGTCGAAGGCGCGGTTGATCGCATCGATCCGGCCTTTAAGGACGTTCATGAAGCGCAACAGAATCGGCGGTTTGATCTTTCGCTTGACCAGGTCGTCCATTAGCGCGCGCAGATCGATGGAATATTTCGAATGAGGCGAAGGGTGCACACAGACGTGTCCACGACGGTTGATCGAGAAAAAACCATCTCCCCAGTTATCGATGTTGTAGACCTTGGCAGCCTGTTTAGTAGACCAGCGTTCCATATGCACCACCCTCTATCAGATAAATGCGCCTGAAACAATTCAGGACAAAAACAGATACAAATTTAACGCAAAGAAAAGAATTTTATTTCACAATCCATAAAACTTCTCTTTGCGCCATTCAGTTGCTTTGCGCCTTTGCGTTAAAAATATCGAGTGTCTTGTTGCCTCTCCCTGGCTTCGAGGATGTCTCAAGACAGTCGACTTCTAAAATCTTCGTAATCAAAACTGCGCACCACACGTAAATTCTCGACTTCGGGTTCATAAATACACAGGTGCGGAAGCTGGATACCGTTGAACGTTGTGCTCTTGACCATGGTGTAATGGGCCATGTCGAGAAACGCCAAGCGATCACCGGGAGTCAAAGGTTTTTCAAACGACCAGTCGCCGATGATATCACCGGCCAGGCACGACGGCCCGCCGAGGCGGTAGGTGTATTGCTTGACACCCGGATCGTAGCCGCCGAGGATCTCCGGCCGGTAGGGCATCTCCAGGATGTCGGGCATGTGGCAGGTTGCCGAAACATCGAGGATTGCCGTCTCAACCTCGTTAGGCACTATGTCCAACACCTCACCGACCAGCAGGCCCGTGCCGATAACAACAGCTTCACCGGGTTCGAGATAGACTTCGACGTCGTACTTGTCCCTGAAGTATTTGACCAGGTCCACCAGCCCATTGATATCGTAACCCTCCCTGGTGATATGATGGCCGCCACCAAGATTGAGCCACTTCATGCCCGGCAGAAACTCACCGAATTTCTCCTCGAACACTGTCGCGGTCCTGGCCAGAGGTTCAAAAAGGTGTTCACAGAGAGTATGGAAGTGCAGTCCTTCTACACCGGCTAGGGATTTGCCATCGAACTCCCGGCGCGGGATACCGAGGCGCGAATTCCTCGCACAGGGATCGTAGATTTCCGTATGCCCTTCGGAGTGCTCGGGGTTGACCCGCAGACCGATCGACACCCTTTTTTGCTCCTGCTCCCACAAAGGTCGAAAACCTTCCAGCTGGGAAAAAGAGTTGAACACCAGATGATCGGAGATCGACAGGAGTTCGACGATGTCCCGCTCTTTGAACGCTGCGGCGAAAGAGTGGACTTCGCCGCCAAAAGTCTCCCGTCCCAGGCGGGCCTCCCATGGCGAGGAGGCACACACCCCCTCCAAAGTTTGTCGAATCAGGGGGAAAGTGCTCCACATGGCATACGCCTTCAGCGCCATGAGAATCTTCGCCCCGCTGCGTTGCTGCACATCATCAAGAATCGCGAGGTTGTGCCGCAGACACCCCAGATCGATGACATAAGCCGGCGATGGTGCCAGTTCAAGAATTTTCGGGATATCAATACCCGTCATAGCTAAATCTTTTGTTGGCACAAAGACTCCAAGGCACCAAGATCATAAAGTTGCCATTTAAGCCAATATCCGTTCTTTGTGTCTTGGTGGCTATAAGTATTTTTAAAGTGGCGGCCAGTATCCATTGTCAATCACAACATGCGGCAAGCCCATCGGGCCGACCTCGGCGAGGAATGGTTCGGGGTCGAACTGCTCTATGTTCCACACCCCGGGCTTGTGCCATATGCCGGTCAGCATCATGATGCCACCGACCACGGCCGGGACACCGGTGGTGTAGCTGATCGCCTGGGAGTTGACCTCTTCGTAGCATTTCTCGTGGTCACAAATGTTGTAGATATAGACCTGCCGGCGCTCGCCATCCTTAATCCCTCGGGCAATCACGCCGATACAGGTCTTGCCCTTGGTCAGGGGGCCGAGCGATCCGGGGTCGGGCAGGACCGCTTTGAGGAACTGCAGTGGCACGATCTTCTGGCCCTGGTATTCGACTTCGTCAATGCGTGTCATACCGACGTTCTTCAGAACCTCGAGGTGCTTGAGATAATTATCGGAGAAGGTCATCCAGAACTGGGCCTTTTTGATCGTCGGGATAGGCTTTACCAGCGACTCCATCTCCTCGTGGTACATGCGGTAGAGGTTCATCGGCCCGACGCCGCCCGGGAAGTCAAACAGTCGTCTGGTGGCCAAGGGGTCGGTTTCCACCCATTCGCCATTTTCCCAATGACGACAGGGAGCAGTGACTTCGCGGATATTGATCTCCGGATTGAAGTTGGTGGCAAAAGGCTGGCCATGGCTGCCGGCGTTGGCATCGATAATATCGATCTCCTGCACCTCATCCAGGTAGTTCTTTGCCGCCAGGGCGGTATAAACGTTCGTCATACCGGGATCAAAGCCGCTGCCGAGCAGTGCCATCAAGCCTTTCTCGCTGAAGCGGTCCTGGTAGTCCCACTGCCAACGGTATTCGAACTTTGCCGTGTCGAGCGGTTCGTAGTTGGCGGTATCGAGATAATCGACACCGGCAGCCAGGCAGGCATCCATGATCGTCAGGTCCTGGTAGGGCAACGCCACGTTGATCACCAGCTTCGGTTTTTCCTGCTGCAGCAGGGCCGTCAGTTCAGAAACATTGTCGGCATCGACCTGTGTGGTTTTAATCTCGGCATTTTTGATTTCTGCAGCGATCGCGTCACACCTGGAACGGGTACGGGATGCCAGCGTAATCGAAGAAAAGATGTCTGTGCGCTGTGCACATTTGTGGGCAACGACCCGCCCGACGCCGCCGGCGCCGATAATCATGACTTTGCTCATTTTAAAGTTCCTTCCCGGTCCTGGTTGAACCTGTCAGTCAATACTACCGAATATCCAGCCCTTTTCACCCTTTAACACCCTGGTTGTCAACTGAAAAAGGCCCTCGGCTCAAATCAGTTTTCCTGGAATATGGTAATGATGTATATTGATCATAACTTGACAAACCAACTGATGATCATCTTCATATCCAATGGCGACGCGAATGAAACGACACGGCATCCTCCCGAAACTTATCTTTGGTCTGCTTTTTTCGACCCTGACGGCCTGCACCATGACCCAACAACCGATCGGCAACCCTGAAACCCCTTACCCCGATAACGAACCGGCGGTCGGCGACATTGTCCATCTGCCCACCGGTGTCAACGTCACCGAAGAGCAGATGAACGCTGCGATCA
>JAFDBW010000284.1 GCA_019313105.1 Deltaproteobacteria bacterium
CGTCCGGTTTGTAGCTGACTGAAAACAGGGCGGGCACGTAGAGGCCTTCTATCGCAGACAGCCTCTTTAAAAGTGTCGCCTTGTTCTCGCCGGCCAACCTGCTGTCACGAACAGCGGTACAGAGATCGATGATCGCCTCTTCACCGTCACCAATCACGGCACAGTCGATAAAATCGGCAAGTGGTTCCGGGTTGAATGCGCAGGGGCCGCCGACCACGACCAAAGGGGCCTGCTCACTGCGCTCACTTGCCTGAAGTGGCAACCCTGACAGCTTGAGCATGGACAGTACGTTGCTGTAGCAGAGTTCGTATTGCAGCGAAAAGCCGATAATGTCGAAATCACCGAGCGGACGCCCGCTTTCCAGAGAAGCAAGGGGCTTGCCCTGGTCGCGCAACTGGGCCTCGCGATCCGGCCAAGGCGTATAGCTGCGTTCAGCTGCAATCCAGGGGACATCGTTGAGGACGCGATACAGGATTGCCGAGCCGATGTGGCTCATGCCTACTTCATAGACGTCGGGAAAGGCCATCGCAAAGCGCAGGTCGACCTGGTCCCAGTCTTTGCAGATGCTGCCACGTTCACCGCCCAGGTAGCGGGCCGGGCGCTTTAATTGATAGATCGAAGATTCGCTGGTCATGAGCATCTCAAAAATCGTTATGGTTAATCAATCGCATAAAATAGCACGATTGTTTTGCCGGTGGACGAGAAATCCAGAGGTGTGCTGTTTTCCGGATCAGGATCGCTATCCCTGGAATAGAAAAGCCCGGCTCGAGACCGGGCTTCAATCATGGCATAATCCTGTGACGGATGTTATCTGCTCTGCTCCAGCATATACATGACCGCAGCGGAGACTTCCTCATCGGTCAGTGCACTGTTCCCGCCCTTGGCGGGCATGAATCCGCTTTTTCCCTGATAGCCGTTGATTGCGTTGCTGATCACGACATCAGCGTCTTTGGCGCTACGTTCTGACCAGGCTGGTTTGTCGCCGACCCTCGGAGCACCTGCGATACCGTTGGCATGACAGGGTGCGCAGAAATTCATATAGACTCCCTGGCCTCTGGCTGCATCAGCAAAAACCGCAGGCGCCGTGACAAGTACGAGTATGACAATCATCGCAAGGGTAATCAGTTTTTTCATGACCAGTCCTTTTCCGCAGTGTCTGCAGGGATTCTAACAGGGGATCAAGGGATTGCCAGTCGTCAACTGTGGCAAGGTGTGAAAAAGATCTTTTCTCAGCGCTTTTTGCGGTTGCTTTTTGACGCCTGACATTGCTGGCATGCTGTCGAATATGACTTGCCGCATTCTTTGCGGGTGTTTGTTTTGGACGTACTCATAGGATCTCCTCTAGATATAGTGTGGCCGATCATTCCTGCCACATCGGTACTATTCTAATCCGCTTGAAATCGGTGCGCAAGCTATATTTTAATCCCTTTTGACAGCGGCTATGAGGCAGAGACTGGGGTCTGGTCGTTTGCCAAAAAAATATTTCAATCCCCAATCCCCAGCCCCCGCCTCTCAGTTTTATTCATAAAAAACTGAAAATTAATTTAAGAAAAGGGCCAGAAAAAGCCCATAGGAAGGGGTGTATCCTTCATTACTATCAATAAAAACAGGAAGTTAGAGAAAATTAAATAATTATGAATTTTTTTTAACTTTTATGCTTGACATGAATATCTTCTAATGTTAAAACTTTAATCAAGATCAATTAAAAATAATTAACAAAAGGAGAACATCATGAAAACTCAAAGCCGCTTTATGGATACCGTAAAAAGTTCTTACCTGGTTCTCGTTATTGCCGCTCTCGGCGTGTTCGCCTTCATCTCTGCAGTTCTGATCGCATGGCCGGCACTCGCCTACATCGGCTCGAAACTGTTCAACTAGGATTTATTAACTTACAGCCTCGCAACTTAAGCGAAAGACACCCATAGGAGAAACATTATGCAAAGCGCAGCCAACATCATCAGTTCCGTCAAAGCCAGTTACACGATTGCCGTCATGGGTGTCTTGGGCCTGTTCGCCTTCGTCTCCGCCGTACTGATCGCCTGGCCGGCCCTGGCCTACCTGGGCGCCAAGATGTTCAACTAACATTTAAAAACAACAAGGGGACCGAAATCATTCGATCCCCTTTTCATGTCCCGGATTTTATCCTCTTTTCTCGTCCAGCCCCCAGTCTCCGCTCTTAATGCCTTTGTGTTAAACAGGTTTATTGGTTTTCGCACTTCGTATATCCATTTCCATAATTCAACGCATCATCGTTATTAAAAAAAGGCCGCCCCAATGGGACGACCTTTGCCGTCTTTTATGAAATCGTCGAGTCCTTCAACTGCTCATGCCGAACATGGCCTTGTAGTCATCTTCGACGAGTTCGAGATGATTGTGGGTTGAGGTGGCGTTTGCCAGATAAACCTTGGAGATCTCCGGGTCGTCTATTTCGGCCGCCATCTCCCGCAGGGTCTTCTCCAGAGCATCTTCCTGCTCAATTGCAAGTTCCAGGGCCTTGCGCTCGTCAAAGTCCTGCATGAGGAGGTTTTGAAGGCCTTTCCACCAATCGGATTCGGTGTTTGGCGGGGCGCTCATGAACTCCTGGAAAGAGGGGATGTCGTCGCCAGGATATATCCTGTAAAAAGATTCTGCGTGTTGGTATTCTTCGCGCGCAAGAATTTCAAAAGTCTGCCGCGCCTTGTCTTCCATCATACGCTCGGCACCATACTTGTAGAAGTCCATGGCGTCCTTTTCGGTCTGGATGGAGTCCTTGATCGCTTTCTGAACGTCAATGAGTCCCATGGTGTCTGCCTCCCTTTGATACGTTTTTTTGCCCAAGCATAAATCGGCCATATTCATAACACATTTTAACGAAGAGGTCTTGTTTTTTCTTGTTTCGAGAAAAGGTTTTTTCCACCATGGTCTTTAGCCAATCCCTCAGCATCTTTGCGGTTTATGAAGATGTAGTGGCAATCTGGTTTGTTGCTTAGGATTGCGGCTCAAAAGCTGAATGGAGTCGTATTGTCTTGTTGCCGCCAGGTTCTTTTTTTATTCGGAATAGGTACAATATCAACGAAAAAGGCTTGTGGCCCAGTATCCCTAAATCAAAAAAGTTGAAACCATAAACACCTTTCGGGTAAACTCCACGCTGAAAGATAACTTAAAAAGTCAGAATAAGCTTGCCGAGGTCCGCATGTACAAAAACTTCAGCCTTGCCCTTGTCGGTATGATGACAATTCTAACCCTTGCCACATCCGCTGTTGCAGCTCCGGTTGTCCTGTTCGATGAATCCCATGCCCAGCAGTTCCTGATCGGCAAAGACGGACCGCTCGATCTGTCCGCACTGGCGGCCGCTTACCGCGAGCACGGTTTTCAGGTCAAGAGCTTTGCGGGACCACTAAATGGCGCGGAATTGTCCTCGGTCGATGTGCTGATCCTTTCCGGACCCTTCAGGCCACTTAACCCAGATGAAGTTCAGGCTGTTCTCGATTTCGTTAACAACGGCGGTGGCCTGGCGGTCATGCTGCATATCCCACAACCAACGCTTAACCTCCTCCGGCAGCTGGATGTCGATGTTGCCAACGGAACGCTGCATGAAGACGCTGCCGCGATCGGCGGAAATCCTCTTTATTTCAAGGTCAGCAAACTTGCCGTTCATCCACTGACCGAAGGACTTGAAAGCTTTTCGCTTTACGGTAGCTGGGCCTTGCGAGGCGTTGCCGACCATGTCACGACTGTGGCTGAAACCAGCCAGCATGGCTGGGTCGACCTGGACCATGACAACAAGTTTTCCAAGGCAGACGCAATGCAACCGTTCGGTGTAGTGGTTGCCGGCCAGCTGGGGCAGGGGAGATACGTGGTTTTTGGTGATGATGCGCTTTTTCAGAACCGGTTTTTCGATGAGTTCAATCGGCGCCTGGCGATCAACCTGGTAAACTGGCTGGGGCAAAGTTAGATATCTAATTGTAAGGAAAATAGGAAAGGCATCTTGATCGGGCTGCCTCAGATTGTAGACAAACCTTGCATGCGATGGGGGTTTTGTCCCTGGCAGGGAGTTTCAATGATTTTGGGGCAACAGATGGTTAATCTGTTGCCCTTGTTGTTGTCCTCTGGAATTCAAAATCAAAATCCGGGGGTTGCGCCCCCCGACTGCGCCTTACTCTTTTACTGGCCTAAAAGAGTAAGCAGAAAACGGCCAGCGCTGCGCTGGGCATGTCTGGCTCGTGAAGGCGGCAACCTCAATCCGAATGGTTCTTATCGATCAAAAGACTACGCTTCCCACGCTAGCCCCGAGGCTCTTGTGAGCCTCTACTTTTGTGAAGGATTGCAACGGTAGTCTTGCTTTTAGGCTTTTCCCTTATAGATTACACTGAAAGGAAGGCCCCCCTGCAACGGGCCGGCTTCTGGAGCACTGTCGTCTATTGATGACTCTGACATGAGGCAGAGGAGATGCCCTCCGCTAGGAGATGTACGAGTCAAGAACATAGTTACCTATGTTTATAAACCGTACCAGAAAGGCATTTGCATACTTTTGTTGCCGGACAATAAGTATGGCGTCTGGCGGGACGCGCCCCGCCGGTTTTACTTTTAAGAATAAAGAATGATGGCAACAGATGAACCACCTGTTGCCCTTTTCATGAAGTCCGGTTGAACTCTTTCTGCAGCCTGAGGCAGCCCGGTCGGGCTGCTTGTTTTATGTGAACCTGTGGTCTCAGTCGTCGAGCCAGGCCGACAGTTCGTTGCGTGTCGTTTCCGCATCGCCGGTATTAAGCTCGATCAGTTTGCGTAAATGAGTCAATGTTTCAAGATCCTCACTGATGAACTTGAAACCGTATTGCAGAACCTCGACATGGACAAGTTCAGCGTCGAAGTTGAGGGAGATTGCCGTCCCGGGCAGGGCAATGCTGAGTTTGCACCTGGTCCCCGTCGGAATTTGCAGAGGCGCCATGGTCTCGATCAGAGCCCCTTTCATGGCAATATCAAGGAGTTCACCAGCCCAGTAATCCTGGTCAACAGTGAGCGAAACTTTGGTCTCAAAAGGAACCCGGCGAAATCGTCGACTTTTCATTTCGTCTCCCGTCAATCGGAAAGAATGCACCTTGAACTATCGGAATTTTAGCGCATAAAGCCTCTGAAGCAAGTCCGGGGAGAACAACGCTAAGGTTGCCGCTGCTCGCAGATGCCGAACTCCTGGCCGCATAAAGCAAAGAAGTTCCGCATCAATCGGTAGGTGATCCCCCAGAGCAGGGGCTGCTCCGGGTTGAGCAGTTCAACGGCAGGATGGATTCTTGCTTCGCCACGATAGACAAAAGCCCTCTTTTGGTGGCGTTCCGGTTCAAGAAGCTTTACCAGGGGGAACCAGAAGGTCGTGTCAATTTCATGATTTGGTTGCAGTTCGGCCGAACCGTGCAGTTGATAAACAAAACACGAGACCAGCACCGGCATGATGGCACCGTACAGATCGTCGAGGCGGCCAAGGTGGCGTGCCCGGCCTAGATCAAGGGACAGCTCTTCGAAAGTTTCCCGTTCTGCGGCCTGCCTCGGTGATTCACCGTCATGGTTGAGCCGGCCTCCCGGGAAGCCGATGTTTCCGGACCAGGGATCCTGGTCATGGGTGGCCCGGATGATAAAGAGCACCTCCGGAGAACAGGTTCCTTCCCTGAGGAGCATGGCAACAGCCGCGTGCCCCCGTTCGTTGACCGGTCTTTCAGCCGGGAGATATGCTGACAGGGCGTCAGCTATGCTTGGCAGATTTATGCTTTCGGTGTTTTTCATGATGATAATGCAGTTTGAGTCGTTTCAATAAGTTGCAGAATCTGTCTGGCCTGCAGGTTTGCAATGTGCTGGCAGTCAGTGCCCAGGGCTTTGGCCAGCTGCGGCATGAAGCTCCGCGGCAGATGACCAGGCATGGTATCGATGACCAGGGCCGGCACCATCTCCCGCCCCAGCTGTCGGGCGAAATCGAGCGCTTCCTGCGCCGGGTCGGCACCGGGGTGCAGCGCCATTGTCGCTTCACCGTCCGAAATCAGGACCAGCAAAGGTTCTAGCGCCGGGTCTTTACGTTTTGCCTGGGCGATCACCTGTCCTGCTTTTCTCAATCCCGCCGCCAGAGGTGTTGCGCCGCCGACCGGCAGACGATCCAGTTGCTGTCTGATGCGCATGACGCTGTCGGTGGGTGGCACGACAAGCTGGGCGTGGCGATCGCGAAAGGTGATCAGGCAGACCTGCTCACGGTTCAGGTAGGCTCGTGCGGCAAGGGCCGCGATCGCACCGAGGGCCGCGGACATGCGCGTCATGGGGCCGTCCCCCATGGAGTCCGAAGTGTCGATGGCAAAGACCACCAGCCGACGAGGCTTCTGGCTACGCAGCTGCAAATGCAGGTCCTCTGAAGTCAGGGCTTGCGTCTGCCCGGTTTCCCTTGAAAGGGCCATGCGCGTGATGCAGGCATTGACGGTTCTGCCTAGGTCAATCGGTGTCAGATTACTCCCGGGTTGCCATGCGCGACTCCCGATGCGTCGGCCGTGAGTTGTCGATCCGGATGCACCGGGTGTCGGCGCGCTCCTGCGTTGCTTTAAAGGGATGTTCGCCAGGTCAATGCTGTTTATGTCGAACGACTGATCGGCGCAGAAGAAGCGGTCGTCAATTTTTTTTTTAGGAAAGTAAACAACGAGCTCCCCGCAGCGGCAGAACCGGGAAAGTCCTGATCGTCCAGCAGGTAAATCTCATCATGCTGCTGTCCTAGATGCGGGTTTGAAAGCGCTCTCTGCATCGTCTCGGGGTTCAGCTCAGCGAGTTGCCTGTAGACGTCTTCCCGGGACAAAACCGTTGAACCGGGGATGCGATGTGCCAGGGCGAATCCGGCAACTTCAATCAGGTCGGAGATGTCGACGCTGTCGCGGTCGAGGAGGGCGGCAAGTGCCCTTGCCGATCGGACCAGGGCCAGCTCTGCCCGGTGTCCCTGGACCCTGGCGGCGGTTGCGATCGCTACCGCGCGGTCAACAATCTCGGCAGGAATGGCAACCTCGTTGAGACGTCGCCTGGCCTGCAGGACCTGCTGCCTGAGCGCTTCGTCGCTGGCGATGAAATCACTTGTAAATCTGTTCGGGTCCTGGTCGAAAGCGAGCCGGTGTAAAACGATCTCGCGTCTTAGGGAACTATCATCGACTCCGGCGATCGTCACGCAAAGCCCGAACCGGTCGAGAAACTGCGGCCGCAGCTCGCCTTCCTCGGGATTCATGGTGCCGATCAGGATAAAACGTGATGCATGGTTGTATTGAATTCCCTCACGCTCGACGAGGTTCTGGCCGGAGACCGTGGTGTCGAGCAGCAGATCGACCAGGTGGTCAGGCAGAAGATTGACTTCGTCAACATACAGGATGCCACGATGGACGGCAGCGAACAAGCCCGGTTCAAACTGGCGTTTGCCGCTCTTCAGGGTGTTCTCCAGGTGCAGTGTACCGACCAGGCGGTCTTCGGTCGTGGAGAGGGGCAGGTCGACAAATGGCGTTGCGATCATCTCGCGGGGCAAGCTCGCACCGGAGGCACGTTGAGCACGACATTCCCAATGCAACGCGTCCGGTTGATCCGGGTCGCAGTGGAAGGGACAGCCTGCGACGACCGTTATTGATGGCAGCAAAGCGGCCATGGCACGGGCGGCAGTCGATTTGGCCGTGCCTTTTTGCCCACGGACCAGCACGCCACCGATGGCCGGATCGACTGCACTGATCAGGAGGGCGGTTTGCATCGCCTCCTGGCCGAGAATTGCAGAGAATGGAAAACTTTCAGCCATGGGAACAATAACCTTGTATGAAGTTATGGCTCTATCATCTCAAGATTTTTACATCGGAGTCAAACAACGAGATCAGTCTGATGAGTAGTGTTCCTTCTTCTTTTCCAGTTCTGTTGCATAACAGGCCAGCACTGAACGGCGCGTCAGCATGTAGAGAACCTTGTGAGGGTCTTCTTCATCAACCACCGGGATCTCCTCCAGACCGCGGCTGGAAAGCTTGCGCATCACCTCTGTCAGCGATTCGTCCGGAGTCGTCGTAATGACTCGTGATACGGCAAGATCCCTGGCAAGGACCAAGCTGGGTGGCAGGTCCTCGGCAAGTATGCGCCGGATGTCATTGACCGAGAAGATGGCTGTCATACGCAGCTCGTCGTCAACCACCGGGTAGTAGGCTCCCTCGGCGTTAGCAATCAACTCGAGGATCTCCGGCAAGGGCAGACCTTCGGCAATCAGCGTTGGCTTTCGGCCATGTTCGCGCAGGTCATCGACACGTTTGCCTTCCAGGACGTCAACAATGAATTCGCCCAGATGTACCGGTGAGTCAATGCGACTTTTAACCTGTTTCTGGTAGATCGAGTTGCGCGGAAAGACGATCATGGCGACGGTGCAGACCAGCATAAGGGGGGCCAACAGGCCGTAGTTCCCGGTCAGTTCGCTGACCATGATCAGGGTGGCGATCGGTGTGTTGGAAACGCCGGCGAAGAAACCGGCCATGCCGATCAGGACATAGGCTCGCGGGTCGTGAACCATGGCCGGGAAGAGCAGTTCTGCAGAGGCGCCGAAGGCGCCACCGAGCATCGCACCGATCACCAGGCTCGGGGCAAACACACCACCGGAGCCGCCGGAAGAAATGGTCAGGCTGGTGGCAACGATTTTGGCCAGGGCCACCACCAGCATCACCCACAGGGCGACCTTGCCGTACAGCGCCGCCTGCACCATGCCGTAGCCTGAACCCAGAACCTGGGGGACGACCATGGCCAGCAGGCCGAGCAGGAACCCGCCGACGGCCGGTTTCAGCATGATCGGGAAATCCCACTGCTTGAAGAGCTTCTGGGTTCCGTAGAAGCACTTGACGTAGAGCCTGCCGAGTGCGGCACAGACAATGCCGAGCAGCAGGAACAATATCAGTTCGCGGGGGTGCTCAAAGCTGAAGTAAGGCGTTGCCAGCAACGGCTTCCAGCCGGTGGTTGCACCGAACAGGGAAAAAGCCGTGATCGATGAAATAATCGCCGGGATCAACCCCTCGTGTTCGAACTCCGGGTTCTTGTAAAGGACCTCTACGGCAAACAACGCTCCGCCGAGGGGGGCGCGGAACGTGGCGCCAATTCCTCCCGCCATCCCGGCGAGAAGCAGAATCCGCCGGTCGGTGGAAGTCAGTTTCAACTTGCTGGCAATAAATGAGCCGAAGCCTGCTCCGATCTGGGCAATCGGTCCCTCGCGCCCGGCAGAGCCACCGGTTCCGATCGTGGCGATCGATGCGAGGCCCTTGATGATCGGCACCCGTCCCCTGATGATGCCGCCCTTGTTATGGAAGGCGTCGATCGCCGCATCCGTGCCGTGGCCTTCAGCTTCCGGGGCAAACTTGAACACCAGGAAACCGGAAATCAGGCCGCCGATGACGGGGACCAGGAACAGAAACCAGCGGTAGTCCATGGCCAGGTTGTCGATCATCCCATCGCCGATCGCCAGAATGGCTTCTGCTCCTTCGCCCGGCGGGTGGTACCCGGCCATTTTGAAAAGGAAAAAATGTTCAATGCTGCTGGTGGCGAAATAGAAGAGGACCGCCGCGCTGCCGGTCACCAGGCCGACAAAGACACTGAGGATCACCGGGCGCGTCAACATACGCCAGTCGAGTTTTTTCAGGTTATCGAAGAGGTGATTTAGATCGGCCACGGTTGATGAACTTTAAATTACCTTAGTGATGTGGGTAAACAACATGCTACGCGAGCGTCACGAAAACAGACTTGCGGGGCTGCCCGTTGACGGCCCTGCTGATATGGCCGCGCCCGGTGGTGTCTTCGACCAGCAGAATGTCGCCGCTATGAAAGGTCCGTCTGGTTCCGGCGCTGACCTCGATTTCAACACTGCCCTGAAGCATCAGAACAAACTGGCGACATGGGGCATTGTGCCAAGTATAGTTATAGTCGCCGTCTGTTTCACGGAAGATAATGCCTTTCACCGGAAACAGCTCGGAAAGAACGCCGATTTCACCTGCATCCTGGAGTGGGATGTCCAGCTCCGCAAAGCGGGATTCTCCATCTTTGTCGGCGTAGATACGGGTCACTTTCATTGCAGAGCCAGTCAGTAGTTGGGCTGCTTGAGTATCTTTGTCCTGGTCTCCGTTAACCATTTATCGTTGGCCAGCTTAACTTGCTTGAGGAAACCGTAGGAAATCATGACGCTGCTCGTCGTATCTTTCATGAAGGAACAGACAAAGAAATTCGAATAATCGATTTTCTTCCAGAGCCTTTCCTGCTGTTCTTCGTTCAACGCATAACCGATTTGCAATTCCTTGAGCAAAAAGGCTTTGTGGTCCTCTCTTGTCGGTAATGTATAATTGAGATAAACCACCCCGGCAATCAAGGCGAAAATGATAATTCGTTTGACCATGATGAATAGTTTTCTCCTCGTTGCGATTAATTCGGCTCAGAATAGCGTAAAAAGGCAATGATGAACAGGGCTTCCGTCATTTCTTCTGTAAGATGTCGGGTTCAGCCTCAGAAAATTACGAAAGTGGGATCGTCATGGACAAATCTTTGCTGACTGACCTATATGAACTGACCATGCTGGCTGGTTACCAGCGCGAAGCGATGCTCGAGGAACACGCGGCCTTCGAAATGTTTTTCCGCGAGACCCCCTATCAGGGGGGGTATGCCGTGTTTGCCGGGCTGCAGCCGGCCCTGGAGTATCTTTCCGGACTGGCCTTTACCGGTGAGGATCTTCATTTCCTGGCCTCGCTCGGCCTGTTTGACGATTCCTTCCTCGAGTTTTTGAAGGTGTTCCGGTTCCGTGGCAAGGTGACTGCTCCCCGGGAAGGAGAGATCGTTTTTCCGGGTGAGCCGCTGATGACCGTGGAGGGAACTTTGGCCGAAACCCAGTTCGTCGAAACCATGCTGCTCAACATCATCAATTTCCAGACTCTGGTAGCCACCAAGGCTACCCGGCTGACTCATGCTGCGGGCGGGAGTCAGGTCATCGAGTTCGGCCTGCGGCGTGCCCAGGGCCCCGATGGTGCCATGAGTGTCGCCCGTGCCGCTGCCATCGGTGGGGTGCGTGCCACCAGTAACGTCCTCGCCGGGCGTGTGTTCGACCTGCCGGTCAGGGGGACTCACGCCCACAGCTGGGTCATGGCGTTCGCCGACGAGCTGAGTGCTTTCCGGGCCTACGCTGAGTCTTTTCCTGATCATTGCGTACTCCTGGTTGATACCTATGACACCCTCTCAAGCGGTTTGCCGAACAGCCTCGTTGTGGCCAGGGAATTGCGCGCCGCCGGGCATGAACTGATCGGGGTTCGGCTCGATTCCGGCGACCTGGCCTACCTGAGCCGTCAGGCGCGCCGGATGTTCGATGACGCAGGCTTCCCTGACGTGAAAATCGTCGCATCGAACGAACTGGACGAATACGTCATCAATTCGATCCGCAGTGAAAGGGGATTGGTCGATATTTATGGGGTCGGCACACGCCTGGCGACCTGTGCCGGTCCCGGCGGCGGAGCCCTCGGCGGCGTATACAAGCTGGTTGAATTTGCAGGCAAACCGCGCATGAAAGTGACCAGCGACCCGGTGAAAAGCACCTTGCCCGGTTGTAAACGATGGCTGCGGGCAAAAGATGGCAAGGGCCGGTTTATAATGGACGTACTGGACCTTGATGATGAGAGGGACACGCCTTTTGGGGCAGGACAGGTTGCCTATGACCCGAAACATCCTCAGCGTTGCAAGACGGTTGCGGCGGAATGCCAGCTTGTCGATTGTTGTTCAGTGGTCATGGATGGTGGCCAGGTCCTCCAGCCTGCCCGGTCATTGATGGAGATGGCCGACTATTGCGAAGCTCAGCTGAAACGTTTGCCGGAAGGCAGTCTGCGACTTATCAATCCGCATGTTTACAAGGTCGGCATCAGTAAACGACTGCTCGACCTCAGGGAAAAACTGCAGCGAGAGCATTCCTGCTGAGTTCATACGACCTTCACGCCAAGGACCTCGGACATCTGTTTCCTCGCAAAGGACCCATCCCCAGCATCCAGGTCCGCCACGCAGTCCGACGGCACAGTCACGTCATAGCCGCGGATGACAGCGTCATACGCAGTGTAGAAGATACAGATGTTGGTCACGCACCCGGTCAGGGTGAGATGGTCTATGTTGCGACTCTGCAGTAGCCCCTCCAGGCCGGTCTGGTGAAACGCCGAGTAGCTGGTCTTTTCGATAATCGGATCCGTTTCAACAGGGGCCAGTTCATTGATGACCGATGCTCCGTGGGTTCCGCGCACCGCGTGCGGCGGCCACCCCATGCGGGAGAACTCCGGGTCATCTTCGGTGTGCGAATCACAAACGTAGATGACCGGTCTGTTGCCCTTCCTGGCTTTGTCCACCTGCTTACGAATGTTGTCGATGATCGTGCGGGTCTCCGGTACTTCCAGCGGGGCACCCGGTAAAACGAAATCGTTGAGCATGTCGATGATCAGCAGCGCGTCGTTCATAGATACCTCACAAGGAAACCTCTGGTTTTAACCAGGGGAGGAATTGTGAACCGCTGTCAGCGGTGACGATTGTGACTTTTTCTGTCGTACAGACGGGTAGACTAGAAGCATGCTGCGCACCATTTCCATCAAACTCAACACCGACACCGAACAGTCGGAGCAATTGCTGGCGCTGCAAACGGCGTATGCCGATGCGTGTAACGCATTGGTGCCTGCTGTGATCGAGAATCGGTGTTGGAACCGGGTTGCGCTGCACAAACTGGCGTACTACGACATTCGAGCGAAGAGTCCTCTTGGTTCGCAGATGGTGTGCAACGCCATCTTCACGGTGTGCAAGGCCTACAAAGCTCAGGCGGCCTTGAAACGAATCAAGACCTAGATACCGGCCCTCGCCTTTGATCGGGCGAGCGTTCACTTCGACAAGCGCACTTACTCGATCAAGGACGGCATGCTGTCGCTCTACACCTTGTCCGGGCGTATCAAGGTGCCGATGGTGTTGGGTGACTTTCAACGAGTTCGCCTTGAGCCCGGTTCTCCGAAAGAGGCGGAACTTGTTTTTCGCAATGGCACCTGGTTCTTCAACCTGGTGTTGGAAACACAAGCGCCGGAGGTTCATACCGGCGAACCGGTCCTGGGTGTCGATGTCGGCGAGAACAATCTTGCGGCCACCAGCACCGGGAAATTGTTCGGCGGAGGGGATCTCCGCGACCGACGCGATCGATTTCTGGCGTTGCGCACACGTCTTCAGTCCAACGGTTCTGCCAGCAGCAGGCAGCTGCTGCGCAAAATCTCCGGCAGGGAAGCGCGGCGCGTGAAGCTTGAAAATCACCGTGTCAGCAAGGCGATCGTTCTTGAAGCACAGCGCATCGGCGCAAGCACCATCGCGCTCGAAGATCTGACGAACATCCGCGAGAACATCAAGGGTGGCCGTCGTATCAGAACGCGGTTGCACCGCTGGGCGTTTCGCCAGTTGCAAACCTTTGTCGCCTACAAAGCACAAAGCCTCGGTCTCGACGTGATTTTTGTCGATCCGGCTTACAGCAGCCAAAGCTGCTCGCTCTGTGGTGAAATTGGCTTGCGTCAAAAACATCTGTTCTCCTGTTCGTGTGGTTTCCGTGCGCACGCCGACTGCAATGCAGCTCGAAATCTTGCGCGGATTGCCGAAAGGATCCTCTCGGCAAGGGTGTCCGTAAATGCGCCTGATGTGGCGGCTTAATCGCCGACCATAAAGCCTCTAACTTTAGTCAGGGGTTGTTTACGTGGTCCTCTTCTCCGTCAAGTTATTGCACCGAGGCGCCGAGTTCGACCCTGGCGCGGGTAGTTGTCTCCTTATCCGGAGCCGCTGTGATATCAGGCTCTTTGAGGAAAATTCTTTCCTTGGGCAGCTGTCCTTCTGCGCTGAGGAAATTCTGCACGGCCAAGGCCCTTTCCCGGGCGAGTTTGCCGAGGACCTCCTCGTCGACCTCGGTGTTGGCGTAAATCAGCTTCTCCATCTCGCTTTCCGGAAGTTTTTTCGTCATGCCGATGAAATTCCTCGGTTTGGGGAAATCCTTTTCGCGGTAAACCTGCCAGAGGTAGTCGGCATACTCCTCGGCGGATACCTTGACGTCGTCCTCGCCGAGCCCCTCGGGAAGGGCCTCTTCTTCGACCAGGTCAAGATATTTGAGCCTTCTGATCTCCGTAGACAGCTGCTCCTTGCGGTAGCCCTCCGGGTCATTGTCTGGATCGACAAAACCGCTGACTTCGACATCCAAACCGGGTCGATCGAGCAGCGCCCGGGACATGCGCTGCAGCTTGTCCTGCTCTACCGGACTCAGACGAGCGGTGCCGTAATCGAAATGGATGCTGCTGAAATCCTCTTCACCGCCGCCAAGCATTGCGCCGAGCAGGGCGAAGGGCGAGGTGGCCGCTTTGACGAGCAGATTCTTTATAATGGTCCAGACCACACCGGCGATACTGAACTGTGGGTCTTCGAGATTGCCGTAAACCGGGATATCGAGATGAATCTCGCCGTTTCTGTCTTTGAGCAGCGCGACGGCCAGCTTGACCGGCAGGCTGGTTGCCTGCTCGCTTTCCACGGACTGGCCAAAAGTGAACTGATCGAGAAACACCTCGTTGGTGGCTTTCAGCTGGTTGTCTTCGACCTTGTATTCCAGCGAAAGGTTCAATTTGCCTTTTTCGATCAGGTAACCGACGTAATTTCCCGAGTAAGGCGACATGGGGCTCAAGTCAATATCGCGAAAACTTAATTTCAGGTCGAGGAAAAGTTTTTCCGCAAGCGGGTTGACAAAGCCGCTGACGCTCAAGGGGGATTGACCGCGCAGGCTGCCGCGCAGGTCAACCTCTGCACGGGCTGCGGGGTCGGAATTCAACCCGCTGATGCGCCCCCCCAGTTCCTGCATATCGGCATGGAATGCCCTGGGCAGGCTGCGATCGGTAAAGTCGACCTGTCCTCCCTGCAGGGTGACCGTATCGATCCGAACGATCGGGCGAGGTGTTTCCGGTTCGGCTTCATTATCTGTCGCCGCCACCGTTGCAGAAGAGTTCCCTGCTGCGTCTTCTTCTCCGACAAGTGAACCCTCTTTGCGGAACGCTTCAGCCAGGTTGAGGCGTGCCTCCTCATCAATCAGGACCTTGGCGAAATAGTCGCTGAGCGTGATCGACTCGATCGACAGCTCCAAGGGGGCCGTCTGTCCGTTGATCCTGGCGATTTGCAGACTGTCCCATTTGAGCAGGTCTTCGCGGTGGACGCCGTCCAGCAGGTGGAAGCGACTAATGCCGAGATTGCCTCCGAAACGTACCTTATGACCTTCTTGCGCCGGGGCTATCGACACCTGTGTTGTGAAATTCAGCGTGCCGTTCTGCAGCACCAGGTTTGCCTGCTCGCTGACATACGGGGCAAAGGTGTTCAGCGCGATGTTCTTCAGTTGGCCTTTCATCTTCAATGACTGGTCTGCAAGGGACGCCGTGCCGTTCAGTCGGATCTGACCTTTGCGACCGAATCGCGTCGAAAACTCGAAAGGACTCTCAACTTTCTCCGGCGCAGCAAGGTTGCGGAATGTCAGGTTGAACTCCCGTGCCTGTAGGTTTACAGAGTTTTGTGGCATGTCGTCACGGACATCGAATTGCCAGTTGACAAGCGCCAGCTCATCAATTTGGTAACTGAACTCCCGTGCCTCATCCTTTGACGCGGGCGGTGGAGCGTCCTGCGGGGCCTCGGTTAATTTGGCCAGGACCGGGAAGTTGTTGGAGAGCAGGGACCAGTGTCCTACGTCGCTCCGGGAGAAATTTACCCGCCCGTCTTTGGCCACGTAGGATGCAAGCTCGAGCCGGTTTTCAGCCATGTCAAAAGAGAGTCCGGTCAATTCCAGCAGGGCGATGCCCATGCCTTCGGTCTTGTTGAAGGCCATGTATGCATCTTCCCATGCGAGATGGCCCTGACTGACCAGGAGCGGTTGCTGGGGGTTGATATCCAGCCTGGCGCTAACTGACATGCTGCCGCCGAGAGGGACTTTGTAGAAATCCTGGTAATAGGGTGCATAAACGGCGGTCTTCAGATCTTTAAGGCCGGTTTGCAATCGGAGCGTGAACGGATCGAGCAGGAAGTCGCCATCAGCCGTGACGCTCTCTTCATGCTTGGTTGCCAGTGAGAGCTTGAATGGGATTGCTTCACTTGCATCCAAGTCAAAATTTTGCAAGTCGATATTGATCTCCTGGGCGGTGGTCGCAAAACCTCCGACTGGGACATCGTCTTTGAAATGGACCACGCCATCACGGAGTCTGAAGTCGTCTATCAGCAGCCTGAGAGGTAGATCGGGTTGCTGTTCTTCGCTCTCCGGTGCGTGCTCTGTCTCCGGGCTTACAGGCTGATCGCTGCCCATTGCCATTCGACTGTGGTTCCAGACCCCTTGCCGGTCACGATTCAAATGAACTTCCAGGTTGTACACGTGCAACGTGCTGAGGTGAATCTCCTTGGCCAGCGGCCGGGTCGGCGCAATATCCACTTGCATCAGCGGCAGGAAAAACAGCCTTTCGTTCTGGCGGTCGCGGATATCGAGTGAGGTCAGATCGATGTGTCCGTGAAGTTCCA
Organism: Deltaproteobacteria bacterium; assembly: GCA_019313105.1. Classification (GTDB taxonomy): domain Bacteria; phylum Desulfobacterota; class Desulfuromonadia; order Desulfuromonadales; family BM103; genus JAFDBW01. The sequence continues at coordinate 16,552 of JAFDBW010000284.1, forward strand.
CAACCGGGCCGGTGTCGGACGCGAGGCGGTAAAGGAGTTCCAGGTCGAAGCTGAGGCGCCCGTTACGCAACTGGACCGGTAGTTCCATCGGCACATAGCCGAGATAGAAGGGCAGGTCGATGTTGTCCAGTGACAGGTTGAGTCGCATTTCCCGGGCCTCGGTGAATGGCTTGAGTTCCCCTTTAACGTCGACGGGTGCGTCATTGACAATTGCATGCAACATCGGCTGCACAGGGTTGTCGACCATGTAGGGGAGGTTGCCGATGGCTGGCAGGGCCAGGGTCAAATCATGGATCGAATGACGGACCTGTTCGTCGAGGCTGCTGTCGACCAGCTCAACCGTGCCGTTACGAATCGTCAGGTTGTTGATCGAGAAACGAGCCGGCTCCCCTGCAGTTTCAGGATCGACAGGTTCGTCTTCTTTTGGAATCAGACTACTGAAATTGAACCGGTTTTCAGCCAGACGCTCAAGGTGTACATAGGGTGTATCGAGTTGCAGCTCGTCGATAACCGGAGCCATGTAATAAAGGGACTTCAGGCTCAGCGAGAGGGTCAGCTTTTGCCAGGTGATGAAGGGTGTTTCAGGGTCGGCTTCGCTAAGGGATAGGTCACCGATCGAAACGGTCAAACCGATCGGGTTGATGCTCATCGAGCCGATGCTCAAGGTGCGGCCCGTTTCCTTCGCAACAAGACTTTGCGCCTTATCGACAATAATTCCGGGAAGGATCAGGCTGACAAAACCAAAAAGCAGGACGACGAACAATACACAGGCATAAAGCAGGCGCTTCCAGGTAGACATATTCGAGCATCCTTCAGAAGAAATGTTATCTAAAGGCTAGCACGGATATCAGTGGACGCAAGATGTGAAGATCTATGACATTACTTGCACTCTGCAGGAGATGATGATGCAGGCGGACAGTGAACAAGTTCATCTCTTTGAACGATTCGTTCATGTTCCGTGGCTGCCTGGATGTGTACGCTGGAAGAAACCCCTTGACACGATTAAAACAGATGTTTTAATCATACGTATGAACATGAACCTTTCCTAAGTTGGAGGCATTGTCAGCTGATGAGTCAGCCGGATACCAAGCAGAGGATTCTCGATGCAGCCGAACACCTGTTTGCAAGGAACGGCTACCATGCCACGTCGTTACGTGGGATAACCACAACAGCCGATGCCAACCTGGCAGCGGTCAATTATCATTTCGGCAGTAAGGAAGCCTTGCTTGAAGCGGTCATTGTCCGCCGGCTTGACCCGCTCAACGAGATTCGCCGCGGCCAGCTTGAGGCGCTTCTGCAAAAAGCCGAACTGGCTGGGGAGTTGCCATCCTGCCGAGAGGTCCTGCGCGCATTCGTCGAGCCGACTTTGCGCCTGCGCCAGCAGGGCTCCGAGGCCGAGGATTTCATCGCTCTGATCGGACGGACGCTCGCCGAGCCGCGTGGCATTGCGATGTCGATCTTCCTGCGACACATGCAGCCCCTTTTGCAGCGCATCTTCCAGGCGCTGGCCCTCTCGCTGCCTGCTTTGACAGAGCAGGACCTGTTCTGGCGCATGCATTTCACCATGGGCTGCCTGAGTCACATCATGCGTTGCCATGAGCGCTATTCGATGGTCCCGGACAATGTCAATATCGACCTGCCCGTCGATGAACTTATCGAACACTTTCTTGATTTTACTACCGCCGGTATGGAGGTGGCCAGGTGATACGGGGTTTGTTGTTTGCCGCCATCTTGTCAGCCATGGTGGGCTGCACATTACATGAACCATCACCGGTTACTCTGACGGTTGAGCCTCCTCCCGGATATCTGGAAAGTCGGGAGAGCGGGATGACGAATGCTCCGACTGAGCGTTGGTGGCTGGCTTTTCAGGACGAACAGCTGAACCGGTTGATGGAAGAACTTTTCATGCAGAACCTTGAGTTGACCCAGCTGATAGCTCGGCTGGACCAGGTCGAGTCGCTGGTCAGGATCAACCGGAGCGCACAGTTGCCATTTCTTTCCTCGGACGGCAGCTTGTCCCGTTCGCAACAGCCCGGTCTGAACGATGATTTGATCGGTAATACGGAACAACTATCGCTGGTTGCAGGATTCGAATTGGATCTCTGGGGGAAATTGAAGGCCAGGACCAAAGCTGCACAACTTGATTATGCTGCCGGCCAGGAGGATTTACAGACTCTCTATATAGGCTTGTCCGCGCGACTGGCAGACCTCTATTTCCTGGCCGTTGAACAGCGTGCGCAAATGGCTCTGAACGATCAACTGGTGGCTTCCTATGTCGACACAGAACAGCGTGTCGAACGTCGCTATCGACTTGGCCTGGCCCCGGCAATCGACATGTACCAGTCGCGTCAGACCCAGACGGCGGCCCGGTCAATTCGCTATCTTTATGAAGCGCGTCTGGCCGAAGCCGAACACGCGATCCGCGTTTTGCTCGGGCGCTACCCGGAGCAGAATAAAAACGGATCCCTTGCAAAGTTGCCTGCCGCCCCAGACCTTCCCGGTATCGGTATACCGGCTGACCTGTTGAATAATCGCCCAGACCTGAGGGCCGCGTTGACGCGGGTCGAAGCCGCCGACGAAAGGGTTGCTGCGGCTATTGCCGATCGCTTTCCGACGATCAGCCTGTCTGGCAGCTACGGGACGCTGCGTCAGGATGTGACCGCGGGGCTGCTGAGCGGTGAGTTCTGGAGTCTGCTTGGCAACCTCAGCATGCCGATTGTCGACGGCGGACGACGGCGGGCCGAGGTGGATCGTCAGCAGGCGGCACTTCGTGAAGCCGTCGCACTCTACCAGCAGACCGTTCTCAACGCATTCAAGGATGTTGAAGATGCCCTGGCGAACAACTATGCCACGGCTCAAAGGTTGGAGCAACTTGTTGCAACGGCAGAAGCAACCGGGGCGACCTTGAGACTATCGACCGACCGCTAC
>JAFDBW010000285.1 GCA_019313105.1 Deltaproteobacteria bacterium
TGGTGGCTCCATTGAAAATCGCCTGCGGTTGCCCCTGATGGTTGTCGATGCGGTGGTTGATGTCTGGGGTGTTGAACGAACCGGTATACGGGTTTCGCCGACCGGGACCTTCAATGACATGCATGATGATGATCCCGTCGCTACATACGGCATCTTCGCAAAACAACTGAACAGCAAAGGCATCGCCTTTATTGAGGTGGTCGAGGACTCTTTTCAGGGGAACGCCTCGGATGGTCGCCCGGAAGAGGTCATCCGGGCGATCCAGGAGAATTTTAAAGGGGCCTATATTGGCAATGGTAATTACTCGGCCGAGGAGGCGCGTAAACGCATCAAGGCCGGGCAGGCTGACCTGGTCTCGTTTGGCCGGCACTACATCTCAAACCCCGATCTGCCGAAGCGCTTCCAAGTCGGTGCTGAACTGAATGATTATGATGAAGATACTTTTTATGGCGGCGATGAGCATGGTTACACGGACTATCCCGCTCTCGATTGATCAGGGCAAGAGATGGTTCATATGTTGCCCTTGTTTGATGAACTCTGCAATCCAAAGACCAAAGCAAAACCGTCGGGGTTGCCCGACAGCAACGTCATTTTCTTTGTAGCGACAAAGAAAACGAAGCAAGCAAAAGAAAGCTTGGCGCTACGCTGGGCATGTCTGGCGCGTCAGGACGGCAACATCAATTCAGTCAAAACTGTCCGACTAAGTGTCTACATTTCCCCCGCAGGACCCGAGGCTCTTGAGAGCCTCTCCGCTTGTGGAGGATTGTAGCGGGTGCTTTGTTTTTAAGCTTTTCCCTGATAGGTCACACTGCAAGGAAGGCCCCCCTGTAACGGGCCGGCTTATTAAGCTTTGTCGTTATTGGATGCCTCAGAAACCTGGGAAAGGAGATGCCCTCCGCAAGGAGAAAGGTTTTTTTGCTTACTTTTGTCGCCGCATGCACAAAAGTAAGTCGTCTGACAGTACGCGTACTGCCGGTTTTACTCTTAGGAAATAAAGAATGAGGACCACAGATCTCCCCCCCTATTAACCTCTACTCCAGCAGAAAGTCCTGCAAGTTAGTTTTCCCGTAACTCACCCCCGGGTTGACATCTTTGATCTGCTTGGCAAGGATCGCCATGATCATTTTCACGCCCGGGGTTTTTTCAGGATCCGTGAGTGGCAGCAGCCTGACGGTCAGGCTGGCTTGTTTCTGCGACAGCTCGACAAAAAAGCTTTGATTATTGCCATTTTCAACGGCCAGCGATTCGACAAGCGCTTTGTTCTGGGCAGCATTGAGGTACTTATCGGTCACTTTGAGCACACCGCCGTCAATCCTGGTGGTGAACGGAACAACGCTCTCAAAAGCCACACGTGCTGCATTGATATTTTCCAAAACGACATGGGGCATCCTGTTTCTCCAATCTTTACTGTTCGCCACGAAGTCACTGAAACAAAATCTTGAGATCGGGTGTCCCCGACGCACTCTCAGACGACAATCCGCCGGACCATCAAAGCGATCGCCAGCGGTAAAAGCAGCAGGGTGGCGACCAGCAGGTAAAAAAGGCTGAACCAGAGCTCTGCGGACCAGACGTGCAGGCTGCAGCCGCGCGCCAGCGCGACCAGGTGAGTCAGCGGCAGGAACTGCGCCAGGCCCTGGGCCCAACCCGGCAGGTTCTGCAGCGGGAAGAAGGTGCCGCTAAAGAGGAACATCGGCGTGATGCCGAGAAAGATCGGCAGGTTGAACATTTCGATCCCCCGCACCAGGGCGGTGCAGATCATCCCCAGTGCGGCGAACAACAGGCCGCCGAGCAGCGCAACCGGCATCAAGAGCAGCGTGCCGGGAAACGCGAAAAAGCCGCACAGCGAGATCACGCAGCTCATCAGGGTCGCGGCGATCAGCGACTTGGTCGCCGCCCAGAGCATCTCGCCGAGAATGATCTCCTCGAGGTTGAGCGGTGTGGCCAGCAGCGCATCAAAGGTTTTCTGATAATACATGCGCACAAAACTATTATAGGTGGTCTCGAAAAACGCGTTGTGCATAACTGCCACCGAGACCAGCGCCGGGGCGATAAAGGTCGTGTAGGAGAGCCTTGCGCCGCCGTAGTCCAGCTCGCCGACCATCACCGCGAGGCCGACGCCAAAGGCGAGGATATAAAGCAAAGGCTCGAGCAGCGGCGGCACGAAGGAGATCTTCCAGTTCTGCCGATAGATGGAAAAATTACGCTGCCAGACCCTGATCGATCGGCCGCTGATCTGAGAGGGCTTGGGCCACTTCATTCGCGCAACTCCCGTCCGGTCAGTTTCAGAAAGAGGTCTTCCAGGCCCGCCGGGCGCAGCATGCACCCTTCGGCCCTGACCTCGCGGGTCAGCTTGAGGAAGAGTTCATCGCCGTGGTCAAGATAGACCAGCAGGCGACTGCCGAGGTCTTCGACCCGGCAGCTTTCCCGGGCCAGGAAATCGCGCACCGTCTGATCCGGTTCGGCAATCTCCAGGACCGTATGCCCCACCTGTTCGCGGACCAGCGCGGCCGGTTTGCCTTCGACCAGGATTCTGCCATGATCTACGATCACCAGGCGATCACACAAGCGCTCCGCCTCTTCCATGTAATGCGTCGTCAGCAGAATCGTCAGGCCCTGTTTTTTCAGCTCGGCGAGCTTTTCCCACAGCAGCTGTCGGCTCTGCGGGTCGAGCCCGGTGGTCGGCTCGTCGAGGATCAGCAGTTCGGGCTGATTCACCAGGGCCCGGGCCAGCATCAGGCGTCGCTTCAGGCCTCCGGAGAGGACCGTGATCTTGTCATGAGCGCGGTTTTTCAGGGCAAAAAAACCAAGCAGTTCATCGGCCCGGTGTGCGGCCTCCGAGCCGGGGATAGCAAAGTAGCGGGCGTAGCCGACCAGGTTGTTGCGTACGCTCAGGTCGGGATCGAGGGAATCTTCCTGCTGGCAGATGCCGATGCGCCGTTTGATCTCGCGCAGTCCCTGGTCGATATCGAGGCCGAACACTTCGAGCTGCCCGGCGTCGCGGGGCGTGTAGCCATAAAGCATGCGGATGGTCGTCGTTTTACCGGCACCGTTCGGGCCAAGCAGGCCGAAACACTCGCCCGGCTGCACGGCGAAGGTAATGCCATCGACAGCGGCCAGGGCACCGTAGTTTTTGCGCAGGGAGTCAACCTTGAGGATCGCCATGGGGTGTCTTTCATTCCAAGTTGTCCGGATGCTGGTGCACCTTGCGATTCTACGTCGATGCGCGGGAGATGACAAGCCGGGATATCGGTGCTGTGGCCTGTTGCGGGCAGGCTTCCTTTGAATTCGGTAAAGGGGCTCCTCAATGAGCGTGCAAACCTGTTAAGCTGTAACATATTGAGTGTCGCAGCAGCATCCTCACAACGACACAGAAGGAGCAATCATGGGCAAGGGCATGGATAGCAAGAAGGCGGATAAAAAAGCCCCGGCAAAGAGCATGAAAGAAAAAAAGGCGGACAAAAAGCTTAAAAAGGCCGAGAAGAAGTAGTCAGCGATGCGCTAGCGGCGCTTGGTTCAGCGACACGAAAGGGTTCGGGGACACGCAAAAGAAACACTTGTTTTTAAGTGTCCCCGGCGCCAAACTTTTAGGAATCTTCTCTAAGCGCCCGCCTCGCCGCTCTATCCACCAGGGTGAAGATTCGGTCAATCTCGGCTTTGTGCTTTGCCGCCATGTGCCCATGCACTTTGACCAGTTCACAATTCAGCAGATCGGTCAGCCGGTAAAACTCACGGTACAATTGATCGTTTTTGAGACGGGTCTTTTTGACCGTGCGGTAGTCGTTCTGCTCCAGGCGCTGACGTCTTCCCGGCAGCCCGATGATGTTTTGCGAGTCGGTATAAATCATCACCTTGCACCCGGTCGCCTGCAGATCATTTAACGCCCACAACAAGGTCTGCAGCTCAAGCCTGGTCGAAGACGTCTGTTCAAAACGCTTCACCTGCACCCGGGTGGTCAGCTCCTCTGCAGAGAGTGTGGCTCCGAACACGGCGAGGTAAGCACCGTAGCCAATTTTCGACCGGGCATTGACACTGCCATCAGTGAAAAGCATGACGGTCTGCATAAGAGAATCCTTTTTTCCGGGGACACGCCAAAGCAACTCTCTTTTCGAGTGTGGCCGGCTCATGCTGCAACGGGTGACAGATAAGGTGTGTGTCAGGGGTTTCATGATAGCATGTCAACGACAGCAGCTTTTTTTAACAACCTTCAGCACACCTTACTGGAATCGCTATGCGAAAAACATTTAAACTGAGTCATGCAAAGATAAAAGTTCCAAGGCTTGTAGAAGCGATCAAATTTGAAGTTAAAAAATATCTAAAAAGAGAACGTGGCAAGGCACTGCCCGCCAACGCAGATTTTTGGGATTTTGACTGCCGCTACGGCGTTGATCAGGCCAGCAGTGAAGTGATTCATGTCTCGGCCATCAACACGTATATTTCCCGCGCAGAATCAGAACAACGCGAATCTTTTTATTTAGAGATTCTGGCCAAACCGGGCCATCGCAGAAAAAGGCCCAGGCCGGAGCAAGGCCACCGGGAGGAGCCAGCACTTGCGGGAGACGAGGTGAAGACCCAGGACGCTGCTGGAATCGATGGAACGTAAAAGAAGCCGTCCACTATGAACGGACAACATCGCGAGAAAATCAAGCCCGGTATGGTGGTGTCGATTGTGCTGAAGCAAGACCAGCGCAGCGGCAAGCTGACCGAAGGTGTGGTTAAGGATCTTTTGACCAAAAGTCCGTTTCATCCGCATGGTATCAAGGTGCGCTTGGAGGATGGCCAGGTCGGGCGGGTTAAATCGGCCAATCAGACCGGTTGAGTTTTGAAGAGCGAGCGATTGCAGTCGCCTAGACAATATCGTTTGGATCTCCTGCAGCATCAAACAGAAGGGTCAACCGAGATGGGAATCGCCAAGCGCCCTTCGTGCGTCAGCCTGCCCGACGCCAGCAAGCCCTACCCGACGATTCTCAGCTTTCTGGTGCAGAGATTTCCCGGGGTCAGCCAAGCGATATGGGCGCAGCGCATCGCTGACCGTAAAGTGATCGACGCTGCCGGCACACCGATCACCATGGCCACGCCGTACCTGCCACGCAAACGGCTTTATTACTTCAGGGAAGTCGCCGCAGAACCGTCTATTCCACTGCAGGAAAAAATCCTCTTTCAAAACGATGAGATCCTCGTCGCTTGCAAGCCGCCGTTTCTACCAGTCACACCATCGGGGTCCTATGTCAACGAATGCCTGCTTAATCGTCTGCTCTTGAAGACCGGCAACAAGCATATCGTGCCTCTCCACAGAATCGACCGGGAGACGTCCGGCCTGGTTTTATTCTCCATGAATAAAGAGACCCGGGGACGCTACGCAGAACTCTTCGCAAAGGGCCGCATGGAAAAAAGCTACGAAGCCCTTGCCGAGCTCACGCAGTGCCCGGACAAAGTAGAATGGACGGTGGAGAACCGGCTGTGCCGGGCGGACGTCTGGTTTCGCAGCCAGGTCACGGCAGGGCCGGTGAATGCACGCTCGCAAATCAGGCTGGTGGAGTTTGACAAGAACCGGGCGCGCTTCTTGCTGTACCCGTTCACCGGCAAGAAGCACCAGCTGCGATTGCATATGAGCGGGCTGGGTTTCCCCATCATGCACGACCGGTTTTACCCGGTGTTATTGGACAAGCAGGAGGACGACCTGAGCAGGCCGCTTCAGTTGATCGCCCGCCGGATCAAATTCACCGACCCGCTTTCCGGAAAAGTTATGGAATTCGCGTCTGATCGGCAACTCGCCGGCTCAACGACCTGAATCGGCGACACCTAAAACAAACCGTGGGTTTCAAGTGTCCCCGGCTCTGGGCTCTAGTCTGTCTTTTTCACCAGGTGCAGCCCCTTGCCGCAGATCAATCGACCCAACTTGAAAATCCCCCACAGAAAAATCAACGGCAGGACGATCGTATTCAGGGTGAAGACAACGATCAGGTCAATGACCGTGTCGACCATCTCTTGCGTCAGCCTTTTCACGGCTGCGAATTTTGTCTTTACATCGAAAAAAACTTTCCCTTGCTCTATCGCCTGGCTCAACGTTTCTTGTGCATGACCAAACCAGCCTTGCCGGTCCCCTGCATTGTCACCCTCTTGCTGGGCACCGATCTTTTCCGCCGTATCATCCAACGCATAGGACTCCAGCATCCGGGTTGACCGGTCAAGCCTGGCAACGGATTGATCGTGTCGTTCGGCCAAGAATGTCACATAGACCTGATGGTTTAAAAATGCCATGGCGGGCACTGCGAAGCGCAAAACAATCGCTGAGAGCAACAGGATCCGGCCGATTTGCGACAAATCAATCGGGCTCCTGTTTGTCTGCCATAAGCCGGCAAGAAGGGCACATAAAGCGAGTAGAAGAAGAA
>JAFDBW010000286.1 GCA_019313105.1 Deltaproteobacteria bacterium
AAATCGCAACCATTGTCGGTTGCGTCTTTCATTCGGGATCATGAGTATGAGCAAGCCAACCAATGATGGAGTGAAGGCTGCCGGCTGGAATTTCGACAACAGTTATTCCTGGTTGCCGTCCTCATTCTTCGTCCGCGTCAGTCCGGTGCCGGTCGCAGACCCTCGCCTTATCATCCTCAACCGGAACCTGGCCGTAACGCTGGGGTTGAATGTTAACGCCCTGGGCGCACCTGAGGGAATCGAAGTGCTCGCGGGGAATCGCACTCCGCCCGGGTCCGAACCGCTGGCTCAAGCCTATGCCGGCCATCAGTTCGGCCACTTCACCATGCTCGGTGACGGTCGAGCGATCCTGCTGGGCGAACAACTCACCCCGCCCGGAAAACGTTACGACATCCAGTTGAAAGGGTCCGGGCAGACACCTTTTTCCCGCGCCGGTGACGGCCGTGCCTCGCTCGGACCAATGCTTCGGGAGTACATCATCAGCGAGGCGATGTTCGCCCTCGGCATCCCGACCAGCCGCAGCCTGGCGGTGGTCACGACCGGGGAACCAGTCTACCGGGAGACTGTCCTGCCGGGTGCGATTCTGACCCGCGTCGCGGCCAGCCATCTGCGCGTCGGCACCTTTGAATACGTTGCCGCCCGGGGCGACAGAGAGGAATTGCAGCTGCTCGCCGATTACAGCATTTCCCGCCATTACCCGGCGCTGGAATCCGTCGCCACCCCCTACCCGGCCTTACTGGAGGAGATCATCATCCGCCAGGCTGAGCTTCTAGGATACAAAGTTGACCGGCAGGAACGAAACCCCTTATCCTGATATATAGTCACTCCATCTGCTATCTTGCTTTAGAAAACGTTCCCACATGATTCCTGAGCATCTCGTCTTTATCGACCTGGAAACCACTGGTACCAACACATTACAAGACCGGGTCACCGAGGTCGGCTTTTACGAGGTTCATGATGGCGCTGTAGTCGAGCAATGGTCGTCTCTCATCAATCCGGAAAAACCGATCTCGCCTTTCATCGAACAGATCACGGGAATCTCTACAGCGATGGTCGCCAAGGCACCAAGGTTTTCTGAAATCGCCGAAGAACTGCAAGGCAAACTTGCCGGTAAAGTTCTAGTCGCCCATAACGCCCGTTTTGATTATGGTTTCCTGAAAAGTGAATTTCGCCGCCTCGAGATCACCTTCCAGGAAAATATTCTCTGTACCCTGAAACTTTCGCGGGCGCTTTTCCCCGAGCAAAAAAAACATAACCTGGACGAACTCATCGAACGGCATGACCTGAAGGTTCAGAACCGCCATCGGGCCCTTGGCGACGCTCAGGTGATCAAGGACTTTTTTGCCAAGATCCGCGACGAACAACCACATGAGCTCCTGGCTAAGGCGATTCGGAGTCAACTGAAACAGCCCAGTCTGCCACCTCATTTGTCCCTGGAACAGCTCAAGCGTTTACCCTCCTCTCCTGGTGTTTATCTCTTTTACGGTGAAAATGACACCATGCTTTATATTGGCAAAAGTGTTGATATCCGCTCCAGGGTCTATTCTCATTTTGCCGGAGACCATCGGGCTCATAAAGAGATGCGCCTCTCTCAGCAGGTCAGACGCATCGACTTTATTGAAACGGCAGGAGAGTTCGGAGCGTTATTGCTTGAGGCAAGACTGGTCAAGGAGTTGACGCCTATTCATAATCGGCAACTCAGGCGAACCCGGGATTTGTATTCGATACGTCTTGCCAGTAGTGTGACGTTTGGCTCAAAGCCTGAAATCGTCTTACTGAAAGACCTTGGTGGTAATGAACTTGAGGGTTTGTATGGCATGTTCCGCACTCGGCGTCAGGCCCATACCGCATTACGGGAAGTCATACTGGCACATGGACTTTGCAACCGGGCTCTCGGCCTGGAAAAAGGCAATGGCGCCTGCTTCAATTATCAGATCAAGAAATGTCGAGGGGCCTGTGTTGGACAAGAATCATTACAACTGCACGAAGCCAGATTAGTCACTGCGTTCGCCTCAATGAAAGTACGTTCTTGGCCCTTTATAGGGGCTATTGGCATTCGGGAGAAATCCGACACAAGTGACCGCACCGAGATTCACGTTTTCAATCACTGGTGTCATCTTAGGACGGTTGACAGCGAGGAACGGTTATGGGAGATCTTAGATTCCGCTGATATGTTGCCCTTTGATCTCGATGGCTACAAAATCCTCATACGTTTTCTCGAAAAAAACAGGCTAGACATTGATTTAATAAATCTTTCTTTTGATGAGTGTGCGCCCCGAATCGGCTGATTAAGAGCCCAAGCAAGCACTCGCTCACACTCGACATCTGATCAAGTGACTATGATACCCGCTCATTTAACCACTGGAAGGCAACTCCACCGTGTCGTATAGGCCGGTGATACATTGGCCTGGCGAATGTACCAATCCTTTTTTGGTCTTTGCCCTCCGAACCATACCTTGCCCTGCCCTTTGCAATTGAGCGCATCGACTGCCGTCATCAACGAGTCATTGCGCTGCGAGTCTGTCTGGTCTGCAAATAGATCAAGCTGCACATCGTACGGGGAACAGAACTCTCCCAGCATGATCCCAGCTTTGGCGTAGCGATAGCCTTCGCACCAGATCGAGTCGAACATGCGGACAGCCAACTCAAGTATTTGTCGGGTATCGGAACTCGGCTGCACCAAGGAGCCCGTCGCAGCATTGGCATAGTTTGGACCAGACTTATCGAAAGGACTGGTCCTGATGAAGACAGTGACCATTCGGGCCAGTTGCTCCTCACCACGCAGCTTGGCAGCCGCACGGGCGCCGAATTCGCAGACGACCTCTTTCAAATCGCTATAGCATGTCAACTTCTCTCCGAAGGACCTGGAGCAGACAATCTGCTGGCGTTTTGAGCCGACTTCATCAAGTTCCAGACAACTCTCACCGTTTAGTTCGCACACTGTCCGCTCAAGCACCACCGAATAACTCTGTCTGACCTGATGCGGATTCATCTTAGCCAGTTTGAACGCTGTTGTAATCCCTTGAGATTCGAGCTTCTGGGTCAACTTACGTCCCACGCCCCAGACCTCACCAACCGGCGTGATTTTCATCAACTTCATTTGTCTCTGCGCGTCAGTCAAGTCAACAACGCCTCGGGTTCCCTTGAACTTCTTGGCGGCATAGTTTGCTAGTTTCGCAAGTGTCTTGGTTGGACCAATTCCGACACACACCGGGACACCAACATGCCGAATGACAGTCGAGCGAATTTTTTGGCCGTACTCTTCAAGGGCACCTATGCCGGACAAATCCAGGAAGGCTTCATCGATGGAGTAGACTTCGACATACGGGCTGAATTGTTCTAGCGTCTGCATGACCCGTGAGGAGATGTCACCATACAGGGTGTAGTTAGATGAAAAGACCAAGATCACGTGCCTCTTGATCTCTCCTTTAACTTTAAACAGAGGGGAGCCCATCTTGACACCTAGATCTTTGACCTCCTGACTACGGGCTATTATGCAGCCATCGTTGTTGGACAAAACGACAATCGGAGTGTCTGTCAGGTCAGGACGGAACAACCGCTCGCAACTGGCGTAAAAATTGTTGCAGTCGACGAGAGCAAACGTGGGTTTCATGATTTCCGCAGATTATGGATCACATTTGTAGCCACACCGAAAATTTCCAGCTCAGCTTCAACGGGAACATCGATCGGGGCATGTCGGTTATTCATTGCAACCAAGCGCAGTTTTGGGGCTGTCTCGAGGCGTTTAACCATTAGCTCGCCGTTGACACAGGCAATC
>JAFDBW010000287.1 GCA_019313105.1 Deltaproteobacteria bacterium
GAACATGAATTTGAAAGGGTCCGCCACCTGGAACTGCACGATCCACTCGACATCACTGACGTTGAGATCGCCGGTCAGGGTCAGCGACTCCTCTTCCAATCCACGCTTGGTGAAAGTCGAGCGGACATCCGGCGTGACCGTGCGGAAGCCGAACTCTTCCTTGAGGACACGACCGGTCGGCACCAGGTAGACCCGGTCAATACCGAGCGGCAATTTGAAATGCAGCCCCGGGTCAGCGAAGCCGGAGAATTTACCGAAACGCAGAACCACACCGGTCTCTTCAGTATCGACTTCATACATACTGGTATAGGCGCCAATAACGATCAGGACAACGACCACCAGTACCGGCAGTAAGCCCTTTTGCGGGTTGAACTTGTTCTTTATATAGTCCCTGATCTCGATGACTTTTTTTTCCAGGTCGTCATTCGAGGGACCACTACCCCAATCCTGCATGTTTGCCTCCCTTTATCGGTTCATATGATTAATTCACTTCAGGTCTATTCTAACGTATTTTGACGCCCCCTGCAGACACAGTAGTTATATCAGGTTTGCAGTCGTAAACAAAGGTCAGTCCGAGCGCCTGCCTCAGATTGTTGGCAAGACCTGCACATGCTGCGGGATTTTTTTGCCTGGCAGGGGGAGTTTCTGTGAGGTTGAGGGGAAACAGATGGTGAATCTGTTGCCTTGATTCTTGTTTTTTTATCTCCCTCTCGTTGAGTGACGCCGAGCAGAATGAGGTTAATGGATTCGCTTCCTGCTGTAGCAAACGGGGCCTATAATTCTGAATTTGTTTGCAACTAAAAGAGTTCGACGTTGATTCCATAGCGCGATGCAACGATAGGCCACCGGGTCAAGAAAGCAGTACCGTGAGGCCCCCTGTAACGGGCCGGTTCCCGTACACAGAAGCCATTAGAAATCACGGAAACCATGCGGACGTCCATGCCCAGCGCAGCGTAGGCCCTTTTCTGTTTACTCTTTTAGGCCAGTAAAATAGTAAGGCGCCGTCGGGGGGCGCGACCCCCGGGGTTTGTTTTGCTTATTTTTTTCCTCTGATAATTCCACCCCTTAGAAAACCATAACCGGCGGGTACGTCCCGCCAGAGGCCATACTTTTGTCCGGCAACAAAAGTATGCAGTATGCCTGCTCCTTGCGGAGGGCTATAGACGTTCGCGAAGTGGATATGACTTCCAGGAATAGCGGAGGAGACGAGCCGGCCCGTTGCAGGGGGCCTCGACGTGCTGCTGTCAAAATGGGGTGGAAGTATCACGCCGATGAGACATCTTGCAACCTGTAGGTACGGGACTTAAAAGCTTTCTATCTTTGAATTTCATAATATGAGCAGAGAAATAACAACCGATTCACCATCTGATGCCCTCCCTATCATCAATTCTTTCTGAACTTTGTCAGCAGCCCGAGGCGGCCTGGAAACGCACTTATTTCTCCGCGGCATTGAGGCCGGCCAGGTAGCCGGTCGACCAGCAGACCTGCAGATTGAAGCCACCGGTGGGGCCGTCCAGATCAACTATCTCTCCGGCAAAGAACAGGTTTGAGATTTTCTTCGAGCGCATGCTGCGCATGTCGATATCTTTCAGCGACACACCGCCGGCCGTGATGATTGCGCGCCGGAAGCCCTCACAGCCGGTCACATCGAGCTCCATCTCCTTGAAAAGCGTCAGCAGGCGCTGCCGTTCCGCACGGGTCACTGAATGACACTTCTTCGCCGGATCAATCCCTGCCAGCCTGATAAAGATCGGGATCATGTCACGCGGCAGGAGCTGGCAAAGGGCGGTAGCGAAATCCAGGTTATTGTGCTCGGCCAGTTCGCGCTGCAAGCGCTTGTCAAACAACTCATTGGCAACGGCCGGTTTGAAATCGAGCAGCAGATTTACCTTGCCCTGTTTCAGTGCGTCGCGGACACGACTGCCCAAATCAAGGACGATCGGACCGCCGATTCCTGAACGGGTAAAGAAAGCTTCGCCGAACCGTTCATCGATCTTCTTGCCATCAACACACAGGGTGATCCGGACATTCTTGAGGTTGAACCGGCTGACTTCGGAGGTCCACCGTTCTTTCAGCTTGACCGGCATCAGGGCCGGCTCGGGTTTGACCAGGTGATGGCCACATTCTTTTGCCCACAGATACCCGTCTCCGGTACAGCCGGTTTCCGGGTAGGACAGCCCGCCAGTAGCAAGAATGAACTTGTCCGCGAAAAAGTGTCCCGCGCTTGTCTCGACTTCGCGGACCCGCAATTCGTCGACCAGAAGACCTTTGACTTCGCACCCTGTGCGAATCTCGACCCCTTCGTTGCGGGCAAAGTCGACCAGAGCTTTCTGTACGTCTTCTGCGAGTCCGCTCTCTGGAAAAATCCGCCCGCCACGCTCAACCTTGAGCGGCACACCATGATGAGCAAAGAACGCCACGGTCTCTGCAACACCGAACGCATAGAGCGCTGTCAGCAATGCACGACCATTGCGACCGAAGTGTTCCACAAACTTGCGCGGGTCCTGCTCATCGTACGTGACATTGCAACGCCCCTTGCCGGTGATCAGAACTTTTGCACCACATTGACGGTTCTTCTCCAGGAGCAGGACCCGCGCACCCTGCCGGGCGGCAAAGCCGGCAGCGAAGAGTCCCGCAGGGCCGCCGCCGACCACAATCACATCATACTGTTTCATGAACTCATTCCGTTCAATAGCACTCCCGTGGGACAAGGCTGACAGAGACAGTGACAGTTTAACCATAAATGTTTATCTTATGCCATGACAGGGATAATAAACATGCCTATAATGGACCGCATCAAATCATTTGAGAGGCAACCGATGAGTGACGAGACCCTTGAAGACCAGGATATGAACGAGGAAGGCAGCTTTGCCGAAATGCTGGAGCAAAGCATGCTTGGCAAAACCCAGTTGGAGCCGGGCCAAAAGATAGATGCCACAGTGCTGCAGGTTGGTGAGGAATGGGTCTTCCTTGATGTCGGCCAGAAGGGCGAAGGTGTTCTCGACCGCAAAGAACTCCTCGACAACGAAGGAGAATTGACGGTTGCCGTCGGAGACAAGGTCAACGCTTATTTCATGTCTCGTAAAGGCGGCGAGCTACGATTCACCACCCGTCTCGGCGGCGGCTCTTCAGGAACAGCGCAACTCGAGGAAGCCTGGCGCAGCGAAATCCCCGTAGAGGGCCGCATCGAGAAAGAGATCAAGGGCGGTTACGAGGTCAAGCTGCCGGGCAACGTGCGTGCCTTCTGCCCCTTCTCCCAGCTCGGCCTGCGCCGCCAGGACAACGCGGAAGAAGCGATCGGCACCACCCGTGACTTCCGCATTACCCAGTTCGGGGAACAGGGCCGCAACATCGTCGTCTCTCATCGGGTCATTCTCGAGGAAGAGCGTCGCCAGCAACGGGCGGAGCTGATGACCCGCCTTAAAGAGGGGATGGTGGTTTCGGGAACCATTACCAACATCCGGGACTTCGGCGCATTCGTGGATATCGGCGGGCTGGAAGGTCTGTTGCCGATCTCTGAAATCTCCTACAGCCGTGTGGAAAATATCGAAGACGTCCTGCAGGTCGGCCAGCAGATTGACGTGGCCGTGAAAAAATGTGACTGGGAAAAAGAACGGTTTTCCTTCAGCCTCCGCGACACCTTGGCTGACCCCTGGCTCAAGGTACAGAGCAGTTACCCGGTCGGCTCAATCCACACGGGTAAAATCTCCCGGCTGGCCAAGTTCGGCGCTTTCGTGACTCTCGAAGAAGGTATCGACGGGCTGGTGCACATCTCGAAAATCGGCGGCGACCAGCGTA
>JAFDBW010000288.1 GCA_019313105.1 Deltaproteobacteria bacterium
AATCAGAGTCGAGCGGTTCCAGAATAAGCAGCGGCTTCCCTAGCTCGACGGACACTTCGGCGGCCCGCTGCAGGGCGAAATTCCAGCGGGTGCGCCGGCAGGCAAGCATCCAGTAGAGAACATACTGCCCGTCCGGATTGAGCTTTTTGCTGTTGATGCGGCGTATGCGTTGGGCCGGAACATTCACGGAGTCATCCTTGGCTAGGGCTGCTGGCTTGCTAAACTATACCAGAATTAATGGTGTGGGAAACTTGCTTCGTCGTTCCTGGATAACCAAACCAAAACATGTAACTGTCAGGGTGAGGGGACGGTCCACAGCATCCTCTCGCATCACGGACTACGCACCTCTATGGCCGAAAGCATCCGCCTTGGTATGAGCCGTTGTCTGCTTGGCGAGATGGTGTGAGGCTCGAGAGGGCCTGCCCCATTGTTTTAGCCCTTCATCTTGAAGTCGTATTGCTGTTGCAGACCGCAAAAATCACAGAACATTTTTTGTCTTGTTGTCCCACACGCCACTCGCCATGCGCCCCGTTTTTCTGCTATGATGCGCGCCATGAAATGGCTGATTCTCCTATCATACCTGATTGTCATAACGTTCCGCTTGTGGCTGCGGCGCTTGAATCTCAATCACCTCGCACAGCACGGCCACCAAGTCCCACGGGCCTTTGAAGGGTTCGTTGACCAGGATCTCTTGAGCAAAACCACTGATTACACTCTGGCCAACAGCCGTATCGGCTTAATCGAGTCCATCCTTTCCGACGCAGTCCTGGTGATCTTCCTGTTCGGCGGCCTGCTCAGTTGGTATGACGGCTGGATCAGCACTCTGACTGATTCCTTCATTGGCCACGGGGTGCTTTTCGTCCTTGGCTTGACCATTGCCCAGACGTTTCTGGATATCCCTTTCAGCCTCTATCGCACGTTCGTGCTCGAAGAAAGATTCCAGTTCAATACCTCGACGCCAAAAATCTGGTTCACCGATCTGATGAAATCCCTGTTCATCGGCACCGCACTGCTGGCCCTGGTGATGACCGGAGTGCTGTCGCTGGTGCAGGCCAGCCCCGACTTCTGGTGGCTCTGGGTCTGGGTCTTTCTGGCCCTGATCACGCTGCTTCTGATGTACCTGTCACCGGTTCTGATCGAGCCGTTGTTCTTCAAGTTCCAACCGTTGCAGAACGAAGCCCTGGCTGAACGGGTCAAGCGCGTGATGGGCCAGGCCGGCCTGCAAATCGAGCGGGTGCAACAGGTTGATGCCTCACGGCGCAGCAAACACTCCAATGCCTATTTTACCGGGATCGGCAGGGTCAAACGGATTGTCCTTTTTGATACCCTGCTGGAACAGATGGATGATGATGAAATCATCGGCGTACTGGCTCACGAGGCCGGCCACTGGAAGCTTGGCCATATCTGGAAGCGTCTATTGGCAATGGAGCTGGTCTCCCTCGCCGGCTGCTGGCTGGCGTGGTACATCCTGGGCCGGGGCGGCCTGCCGGGCTGGTTCGGGCTTGACCACCTCAGTTTCGTCGGCCAGCTTGTACTGCTGGGGTTCCTGGCCAGCCTGGCCGGTTTCCCTTTGACGCCCTTGTCGAGCTGGTTGTCCCGCCGCCATGAGTGGCAGGCCGACCGTTTTGCCGTCGATCTGACCGGCGAGTCGCGACCTCTCTCTAACGCGCTGGTCAAGTTGTCCCGTGAGAATTTGAGCAACCTGCATCCGCACCCCCACTATGCCTGGTTTTACTATTCGCATCCCCCGGTCACGACGAGAATTGCCAGGCTGGCCGGGAGGGTGTCCACGTCATGAATTCCTTGACGATCATCCTTATCTCGACGGTTTTGACTATTTCGGCCCTTTACGTACCGCAGCCGTTGCTGCCGGTCCTTGCTGAACAGTTTTCGGTCAGCCGGGAAATGGCTGCCCTGCTGACCACGATCGTTTTTATCCCTTTAAGCCTCGCCCCGCTGGTTTACGGTTATCTGCTCGAAGCGGTCCCGGCCAAGCGCATCCTGCGGATCGCCATGTTGTTGCTGGGGCTCTCTTCTTTGTCCCTCGCTTTTATTGACAACTACAGCTGGATGCTCGGCGGGAGGCTTTTCCAAGGCTTGTTGATCCCTGCACTCTTGACGGCACTCATGACCTACACTTCGCAGAGTGCTGCGCAAGGAGATATGCAACGGGCGATGGCCTGGTATATCGGTGCCACCATTGTCGGGGGATTCGCTGGCCGGGCCCTGTCCGGGATGATTGCCAGCCTGTTCCATTGGCGCGGCAGCTTTCTGGTTCTCGGAGTCAGTATCCTGGTCGCCTGGGTCTGGCTGGCAAGGCTCCCAGATACTGGCGCTATGCGCATGCAGCGTCCGCGCCTCGGGCTGATCCGTGAGATTTTGGCCAAACCGGTTTTCCGTCGATGCTACCTGATGATCTTCTGTTTTTTCCTGGCATTCGCCGCGATTATGAACTTCCTGCCGTTCCGCCTCACCGAGTTGACTGCGGAGGCTGATGAACTGCGGATTGGGCTGGCTTATTCCGGCTACATGATGGGGCTGCTTGCCTCGCTGAATGCCGTGACCCTGCAGCGATGGTGTGGTGGTGTTGAACGGACCATGGTCATAGCTCTGGTCCTTTACCTGCTGGCCCTGGCCCTGCTCGGTGTGCCTTCCGTTGCCTTGCTGTTGGCAACCATGTTTCTCTTCTGTGGCACCATGTTCCTGACCCATGCCACCGCAACCGGGCTTTTGAACCGACTGGCCGACGAACATAAGGGAATGGTCAACGGTCTCTATGTGGCTTTTTATTATGGCGGGGGGGCGATCGGATCATTCCTGCCTGGTTATGTCTACCGGGGGTTTGGCTGGGTTGGCTTCATCTCGGTTCTGCTTGCTGTTGTGGCGCTTGCCCTGTTGCTGGCGGTCAGTCTGGCCCGTACGAGTCACGCTGAAACCACAAACCTCTGATTTGTTACAAATCCCGTTGTTTAGGTTGACAGAAGAGAGAGCCGTGGGTATCTTTGGTGATTCATTCTATTATTAGCGTCTACTGAAAGGATTACCCATGTACCTCAGATTATTTGCCGTCATGATCATGCTGACATATCTTGCCGGATGCGCCCCGGAAGAGGCCAGCTCCGCTTCCGAATTAAAACTCGATACTTCGAAAAACCGGATCAGTTACACGATTGGTGTGAATATCGGTCAAGACTTCAAATCACAGAATATGGATGTCGATCCTGATCTTCTGCTGATGGGGCTTAAAGACACACTGTCAGGCAAGGAGCTGCAACTCACTGAAGAGGAAATGGTTCAGGAAATCCAGAACTTCCAGCAGGAAATGCAGGTCAAAATGGCTGCTGAAATGGAAGCAAAGGCCGCCGAGAACAAGGCTGCCGGAGAGGCTTTCCTGGCCGAGAACGCCAAGCAGGAAGGTGTCGTTGTGACCGAGAGCGGTCTGCAGTATAAAATCATCGAGCCGGGTCAGGGCGATTCGCCGGGGCCGGCAGACGTTGCGACGGTCCACTATCGCGGGACACTGATCGACGGGACCCAGTTCGACAGCTCCTACGATCGTGGTCAGCCGGCGAGCTTCCCGGTGGGCGGCGTTATCCCAGGATGGTCCGAAGCCCTGCAGCTGATGAAGCCTGGCGCGAAATGGCAACTGTCTATCCCTGCCGAATTGGCGTATGGCGAACGTGGCGCTGGACAGGACATCGGCCCCAATTCTACGCTGTTGTTTGATGTCGAACTGATCAGCGTGGAACAGGGAGCAAACTGATGAGTGATCAGAAGGACCGCACCGTTGTCGACGGTGACCAGGTGCGTGTTAATTACATCGGTCGCTTTGCTGACGGTTCGGTCTTCGACTCTTCGGAAGGTCATGAACCCCTGGAATTCACTGTTGGTGTTGGGCAGGTGATCGCCGGTTTTGACCAGGCGGTTATCGGGCTGAGGCAGGGCGAGAGCCGCAAGGTCGTGGTATCTCATGAAGATGGCTACGGTGCCCATCTCCCGGAAATGGTTGCCGAGGTTGAAAGACACCTGATCCCGGACCATGACAAGCTGGTCCTCGGCAGCATGCTGGAGGTCAGCCTTGAGGATGGCCAGTCTCTGGAGGTGCAGGTGGTAGAGATCTCCGATGATTCGGTGGTCCTTGATGGCAACCACCCACTGGCTGGCAAGGAATTGCACTTCGAAATAGCGCTGCTCGAGTTTGCTTGAGCGGATCGTTAAATGACAAAGGCCGCCTTCAGAGGCGGCCTTTTTTTGTTACTTTTGACGCTTGGCGCAGTCTTTTCGTCATTCTTTATTAAACGGGAAAGCTTTGCAAGTGACTGTTTTTATTGTTAAGTTTTAGGGCATCTTAACCTCTTGCATTAGAGCCAGCCAGGTCGGCACGAACCGTGCAAAACGCTTTTGACGATATGGAATATCTTGCGGGGGGAGTGATCTGTATGCCAACGAAAAAAATTGTCCTTTCACATGATGCGACCTTGCTGGCAATTCTCAAAAATTCCTATTTCCAGAGGGAATGCTTTGAAATGGTCCTGGTCAAGGATGGTCAGACAGGTTTCCAGGCTGTCGAGGCCGAGGCCCCGACGCTGGCAATTTTCGATATTGCTCTACTGGGAGAGCAGGCCCTTGAGTGTTGCCGTTCAATCAAGAATGATCCTTTCCTGACCAAAACTCCGGTGCTTCTGATCCTGCCGGAAAACGTTGATGAAGATATGGCTGATGTCTGCTGGAATGCCGGTACCGATGCTGTAGTTCACCGCCCCCTGGAGGCGAAACGATTCCTCGACGCGGCTTTTGGACTGATCGGAATCTCCTGCCGGCTGGCTATGCGTTTCCCGGTCAGTTTCAAGCTCAAGTTTCTCGACAACAAACATAAACAGCATGTCGGCATCTGCACGAATATCAATGTCGAGGGGATGTACCTCGCAACCGAGGCGCTCTTCCCGGTCGACACAAAGTTGTCAATTGAGTTTACACTACCCGGTTTCCAGAGCCCGATCTCAGTCACTGTCCGGGTTGCCTGGGTGAATCACCCGGAATGGCTGAAAAAGAACACTCTGCCATGCGGCATGGGGCTGGAATTCATCAATAGCAGTTCAGCGTTTAAAAAGATCCTGCAGGGATATGTAAATGATTTGGCAAGCCAGGAGTGACATTAACCTAAACTTCTGGTCCCGTGTTCAAATTGGCACCGCAATATTTACAGAATATGGCATCGTAGCTATGTTTTTCGCCACCGCAATCGGGGCACGCCTGGGTTGATACCTTCCCTCTGATCGGTGAGACCAGTTCCGCAGTGACTATTCCGGTCGGCACCGCAATCACTCCATATCCCATCACCATGATGACGCTGGCCACGGCTCGACCCAGTGGTGATTGTGGCGAGATGTCCCCGTAGCCCACGGTCGTCAGAGTCGTGATGGCCCAGTAGCATGAAACTCCGATCGATGTGAAGCCGCTTTCATCCCCCTCAATTAGATAAAGCAGTGAACCGAAAATCAGCACCATGCTCATAACCGCAAAGAGGAAGACCGATATCTTGCGTGCGCTGGCCCGCATCGCTTTCAGCAGTGTCTCCGCCTCATTGAGGTATTGTGCCAGTTTCAGGACCCTGAAAATTCTCAGGAGACGCAGAACCCTGATGACCATCAGGTACTGGGAGCCGGGGAGCAGCAGGCTGAGGTAGGTTGGCAGGATGGCGACAAGATCGACCAGGCCGTAGAAGCTAAGAATGTAGCGGACCGGGTTGCCAAGGGAGATGATCCTGGCAAGATATTCTGCGGTAAACAGAAGGGTGAAAAACCACTCGATGATGTAGAGTGCTTTGCCGTGCTCGGCACGAACCTCGGCGACACTGTCGAACATCACCGCGATGATGCTCAGGATGATGGCAATGATCAGGGCAATGTCGAAGAGCTTACCTGTCGGAGTGTCTGCTTCGAAGATGATTTCGTGCAGTTTGATTCGCCAGCCGGCCGGGTTCTTTTCACCCCTGGTTTGAGGCCTTGGGAATCTGTCGGGACGGGATGTTTCGCTCATTATGCCGCCTCTGCAAAGGTGGTGGTGTGTCCAGGCATTCTGCCAGTTGCTGAAATAACGGTCAACCTGCGAACTGCTTGAGCGGTTTTCCAGAAGCGGTTGCGTTTGTGCCGGGCTTCCTTGGGAAATAAGAAAGGCCTTCATTCGAAGGCCTTTCTCTCTTAACATGCCTGGTCAGCTTTTTGCTGTCCAGTGGCCGTGCAGGTTGCAGTACTCGCGAGCCGTTACTTTCTGGGCGATAAGCGGGAAGGTCGCCTGCGGAGTACTGCCCGGCTGCAGGTTCTGGCGATAAACCTTGCCGTCGGCGATCAGTTCAATCCACTCGATGTAATGTTCATCGGCCATTGGGTGTGCGACACTGCCAACCTTTACGGTAATGCTGTCGGCGCCGATCTCGATCACCGGTACATGCTTTTCCTGGGCGGCATCGACGGTGTTCTCAGTCTGAAGGACCATCTTTTGATTGCAGCAGGTCAGTGCGCCAGGCCCGCCGTGCAGCATTTCAACTATATTTCCGCAGAGTTCACACTTGTAGACTTCATTTAGCTGGGGCATTGTTTTTCTCCTTGTCGTTAGTAGTTCTCGGGTTTCAGTTCAAAGTGGGCCTGCGGATGGTTGCAGGCGGGGCATTCATCGGGTGCTTCCGTACCTTCATGCTGATAGCCGCAGTTATGGCAACGCCAGGTATTGGTCTGTTCACGTTTGAAGACTTGGCCGTTTTTGATGTTGTCAAGAAGCTTCAGATAACGTTCCTCGTGGTATTGCTCGGCAACGGCGATTGACATAAAAATGTCAGCAATCTCCGAAAAGCCTTCCTCGCGGGCGGTCACAGCAAATTCCGGGTACATGGTGCTATACTCGTAATTCTCACCGCCGGCGGCTTCCTTTAGGTTTTCCATCGTCGAACCGATAACGCCGGCAGGGAAGCTGGCCGTCACCTCAACGTCTCCGCCTTCGAGAAGCTTGAACAGACGCTTGGCATGTTCCCGCTCATGGTTGGCCGTTTCTTCGAAGATGTTCGATATCTGCACATAGCCCTCTTTCCTGGCTTGAGACGAGAAGTAGGTGTAGCGATTGCGGGCCTGACTTTCGCCGCAAAACGCGGTGAGAATGTTTTTTTCTGTCCGGGTGCCTTTCAGTGCCATAGGAACCTCCATAGGAAATTGTTCATGTTTGTTGCTTGAGACGGGATTATATCATAATCGTAAGACCCTGCAATTTATGACTAAATGGGTCATTTAGTCAAGAAGTAATCAGACTCTTTAACAGAAGAGATCAAACTGTGTGTCACGGGTTGATTAATCAGAAATAAAAAAGCCTCCCCTAGGAGAGGGAGGCTTTTTTATTAAATTGGATGCGGGCTACTTCTTGTGGCAGTCGTTACACTTGGTGGGGCCGCCTTTTTCCTTGTGACAGTCCTTGCAGGCTGCCCCATGAGCAGCGTTCTTGTCGATTTCAATCTTCGCCGGAGTTCCTTCGTGACAGGCTTCGCAACCGAGTTTGTCGGCATGGTCTTTGTGGTTGAAGGTCACGGCGCCTTTTTTGCTGTCGTAGGTTACGGAGTCAGCAGCGTAGGCTACAGTGAAGGCAAAAGCGACCAGCATTACGGCAATAATCAGTTTTTTCATGGCTCTCTCCTTATAAGGGTGGTTGGTTTTTAAATAAGCAGGGCCTAATTTACACATTCTAATCCGGCGGGTCAAGTGTTTTTTCAAGTTCCAGTAGCAGATGCTGCTATGATTCGGCGATGAGAATGTTATAATGCGAAAGTGAATCTTTTCAGGTGGGAGTCCGATATGACGCGTTGGTTTTTGATCGGTTTATTGTGTCTGCTCCTGGCGGGTTGTGCGTCTCGTTGGCAACATGGGACCAAACGGCCCTCGGAGTTTTATGCTGATGACAGGGATTGCCAGGCCGCGACCGGCGGAGTTTCGATGGGGATCGAGCCGGGGACGGAACGCGTAAGCTACGAGAGCTGCATGTGGG
The DNA here is from genome assembly GCA_019313105.1 of Deltaproteobacteria bacterium. Taxonomy (GTDB): domain Bacteria; phylum Desulfobacterota; class Desulfuromonadia; order Desulfuromonadales; family BM103; genus JAFDBW01. The sequence continues at coordinate 8,026 of JAFDBW010000288.1, forward strand.
AGAAGGGGTGGCACAAGAAAAAAACTATCTGGTTCTTTGATCCGACACCGCAATAGCTCACCCCCTGTTGTGTTTGATCTTTATTAAAAGTCAGACAAGAGTCTGCACTTGCCCCGCAGGCCCCGAGGCTCTTGAGAGCCTCTCCCATTTGTGGAGGATTGCATCAGCTGGTTTAGTTATTAAGCTTCTCCCTTATAAGTCACACTGTAAGCGAGGTCCCCTGTAACGGGCCGGCTTGTTAAGTCCCGAAGTTATTGGATGTCTCAGAAAACTGGCAAAGGAGATGCCCTCCGCAAGGAGAAGGCACTTTAGCATACTTTTGTTGCTGGACAAAAGTATGGCGTCGGGCGGGATCCGCCGGTTTTGTCTTTCAGAAAAAGCACAAGGACAACAGATCAACCGGTACGGCTCATAAAGTTAGTTACTGTGTTCTTGACTCGTACAGCCATCTGTTACCCTTAGTTTCGTAGAAACTCCACCTGCCAGGGAAAAAAGACAACCGCCGCATCACGTGCGGGGGTTGTTGACAATCTGGTCAGCAGGTGAGAGTCCGTCCTTTTTTATTTGGCTTTAACTGTTGGACATAGTAGATATTTAGGTGCGACGCAAATAATGACTCTCGTTCGAGAGAACGGCTGCGTCAGGGCCAGTGTGATAGGGATGTAGAGCAAACAGTGATTTTATGAGACTTCTTGCCATATTTTTTGTTGTCTCGGCTTTTGTGTATTACGTGACCGGCAGGTCCCCAAAATATTCACGTAGGCAGAGATTTTTCTTTGCGTTGATGACGTATGTGACCCTATATGCTGTTTTGCTTGCAACGATATTGTTGTCCGGCAACAAACCTTCATAGGCCTCGATTCACCACGGCCTTGGCGTGGGCGGATGAAATGTCTGCACACTCTGGCGCTTAGGACATTTTCCCCATTTGGTCTCGCGGGTTTTTCCAGTAGCAACCCCACGAAGTCGTAAGGAAATTCGTGACCTTGCTATGTCAGCATAGTTCTCGCCTTTACCTGAACCCATTATGCCGGGGGCAGTATCCCCTAAAATCAACGTGAGATGAAGTCGAGCCGATAGTGTTCGCGGATGATGCGCAGGAGGAGGTTGACTCCCCGTAAGGCTTCTCGCAGCTGGTGCCTGGCTTTTTCCGGCATGCGCTGTGGATCGATGGCGTTGCTTGGCTTATTGCCAGCAGCCAGGTCGCGCAGTTGGCGTTGCAGTCGAAAATTGACCAGTTGGCTGAACGCCTCGCTGATCGTTTCACTGTCTTTTTTCGAAAGGACACTCAACTGCCCCAGTCTCTCGAGCTTGTCCCAGGTTGTGCCGCTGTCTACATTATTCTCCAGAGCAAGCAGGCTGGCCCCTTCCGTTATCGCAAAGATGCCGGATTTCTTTAGCTCGACTTTGCCGCGGTTCGATCCGGTTCGCTCAACCTTGATCCTGCCGAACATGCCAAGGGGGGCCGGAAACCGGACAATATTCTTGGCAACGTGAGGGAAAAACAGCTTGTGCCTCTGAACTGTGGTGTAGATGAATTCGTGGAGATGCTTTTCGAGGGACTTGTCGCCATGGATCGTGCGGAAGTCCTGAAACATGCCAAAGTTGACCATGTTTTCCCCGTCCGGAACGGTGATCCACTTCTCTAACTTTTGCTGCCACCCGCTCAGGCTGTGGCGCCACTGTGGATTGCTGGCCATGGTGTTGCCTGGGCAGCGTGGAATGCCGACAAATTCAAGGACCTCCACCAACCGGTCGGCAAACCGGGCACACTCCTCAAGTTCAGAGGCCGGTAGGTCGTCTGCATAAACCATGGCACTGTCTTGATCGGTGCGCAGGGTCTGCTCACCACGGCCTTCACTGCCTAGCGCGAGGTAGGCGGCTTTCCCGGGAAGCCTAATTCCTTCTGTCGATTCCATGAGCTCAATGATGCGTTCTGTGAAACCGTCGTTGAAGTGGGCTATCAGGTGTACCAGGCTCCTGGTGTCCGCACCGGCGTCCATGGCACTGTGAACCATATCGATAATACTGCTACTGATGCTCTGCAGGTCCATGAAGGTTTCGGCTGTTTGAATCTCCTGGGTCAAGTAGAGCGGGCTACGGGTCTGCAGGCTGAGCAGGTCAGTCGCATTAATGATGCCGATCAGTTCCTGGTTCTCATCGATGACCGCAAGCCGGTGAATATTGTTTTTTGCCATTTTGAAAATGGCTTCGAATACATATGCAGAATGTCTGACAGTGATGACGCCGGTATGCATGACGTCGCGGACCTTGTGGGCCGCGAGGTTCGCTCCGTCTTCCGCCATTATGTCCCGCAGGTCCCGTACCGAAAGGATGCCGGTCGGGGCGTTGTCGTCAACGACAACCAGGCCGGCAATGTTTTGGTCACGCATCAGGTATGCTGCTTCTATCACGCCGATATCGGGCGAACAGGTGACCGCTGGACTGCGGCAGACATTGTTTACATGCAGGAAGAAAAAACTCTCTTCGTTAAAATTGCTGCCGGGCATAATGGTTCCCTTGAGATAATCTGAAATCGCAAACATTGTCTATGGATTCAGCATATTATGCAACAAATGGATGACATCATTGGATAATAAATAAACACGATTTGATAAACAAAACAGGGCATGGACTACCAAACGTGTGTTTTGCTGCTATACTTGTGACGCGTCAAAACAAGCCTTCTGAAAGTTATCAATTCTGCGAAAGTTTATAGGGCTACTTGACAAAAACGAAACAACGTTATATTTTTTTATTGACTCAATGGCGATACTCAAGCTATCTTCTGTCCAGCCTCAGATTTATTGGGGTTTTTGCCCCTTAACAAAAAAAACGGTGGTTAAAACCTGATTTTTTTTGTCATTTAAAAAGTTTTTATTTTACCCTTTACTGACGGGATTTACGATCCTGATATCAAACGTTGTAACTGGAAATTAAAACCTTGTCTCCCTCAAGCTGCCCAACTGCCGTAACAGGGGAGACCAAACGGCATCGGATCAGTATTCGGAAGTTTTCCGAGCAGAATTAAGGAGGTGGTCGGCGAAATAATTTTTATTGCAGCATCGTAAGTATTTTTAACTAACCTGAAGGAGGTTTTTATGAGTGAAGAAGCAGGAAAAGCTTATTGGTATGCAACACTGAAGCTCATTGCATGTGTCCTGGCCGTATGGTTCCTCGTGTCCTATGGATTTGGTATTCTCTTTGCCCAGTCGCTTAACAGCATCAAGTTAGGCGGTTACCCGATGGGGTTCTGGTGGGCACAGCAGGGTTCCATGTATGTCTTTGTTGCCTTGATTTTCATCTACGCCAAGTTGATGGGCAATCTTGACAAAAACTTCGACGTTCACGAAGAGTAAGGGAGGATAACTGATGAGTCTTCAAGCTACTATTTATCTCGTTGTCGGCCTTACCTTTGCTTTGTACATTGGTA
>JAFDBW010000289.1 GCA_019313105.1 Deltaproteobacteria bacterium
CAGCTTGAGGTCAAGCCGCTTGGCCAGGCCGTGGACCGCCACCAGCTCTTCCGGAGTGTACAGGGTGCCAAGCTCCGTGGATTGGGTCAGCGACAGGACCTTCGGCTTCGGGTAGTGGATGTCAACACGCTTCTTGACCGTGTGTTCGACTTCGACCAGATCGACCTTGCCGTTGTCACCGCTGACGGTTAGGAGCTTTGTGCCGTTGGAAAAGAATTCACTGGCACCGCATTCATCGGTTTCCACGTGGGCCATATCGTGGCAGATGACGCTGTGGTACGACTGGCAGAGTGACGACAGGGCCAGGGAGTTGGCGGCCGTCCCGTTAAAGACGAAAAAAACCTCGCAGTCGGTGTCGAAAAAATCTCGCAGCGCATCACACGCCATGGCCGTCCAGGGGTCGTTGCCATAACTGGTTGCGTAACCGTTGTCGGCTTCCTTCAGTGCCTGCCAGGCTTCCGGGCAGATGCCGGCGTAGTTGTCGCTGGCGAACTGGTTCTTGGTCGTCATTGGTATTCTCTTCTGTTGATCGGTGGCTGGTTACGCTTGAGACTATAACGAATCAGCATCATTAACGCAAAGCGGCAAAGTAGAGGGTGTTTAAAGGGGGGCACCCTGTTGCGCCTCTGATGTCCCCTGTGGAGTCTTGTTGCCAAATGGTGACACGGCTCACTCGAACCGTTTCATGAGGGTATTCAAGCTCGACAGGGTCTCTTCCGCCTTGCTGAATATCTCCTCACCAGCCAGGATGCCGACCGAGCTGTCTGCAAAAGGCTCGTCGAGATAGGTTCGCGCTACTCTGGCCAGCTGCTTCTGGTCGACCTCAAGGATCCCGTTGCGGAAAGTCTGGATCATGTCGTGAGTCATCCCTTGCTGCTGATGGATGAATTCACGATACCCCCGACTGCCCGGTGAGAGGGGGCGATCCAGTTCGGCAAATGCGGTCAGGATCGATTGCTTGACCATCTCGGCGCTGAAGTCCCCTCGGCATGCCCAATCGACAGCTTGGCGGTAGACGTCGAGGGTCCTTTCCAGGTGCGGGTCGCGATAGGAGAGCATGGAGAAGAGGCCTCCATCGGCGTTGTATCCTGCCATGCCACCATAGGCGCCGCCTTTTTCGCGGATCTCGCGGTGCAGAAAATCGGCGCGCAGGAGCTTGGCCAGAACGATCAGCGCCGGGGCGTCAGGGTGTGTGTACGGGACAGTCCGGAAAACCCGTGAGACATAAGCGACCGGCAGATTGTATTGCCAAGCCGTAGCTGTGGCCCGGCTTGTGAAAGATTCATCCCGGCCATCGCCGGACAGCGCCTTACCTGGAAGTGCGGCAAGCAGTTCCGCTAACGGCGCATGCATCGTCTGCCGGGTCGACTCCTCGGTGGTGACCGCGCTGGTGACACGCGTCTGTGTGAAGAGCTCTGCGGCAATTGCGGCAAAGGTGTCAGCCAGGGTCGCGAGACCACTTTCGTCCAGATCACTGGCGGTCCGGATGATCTGGGTCTGGCTCATACCGCTCCATTCCTCGCGTTGCGCGGCCGTGGGGGTCAATGATGCCGCTGCCGCACGTGCAGCGAAAGAGTGGCCTGCCCCGGGGATCGAGTTCTCCATTGAAGTCCTGACTTGGCCGATGATTGTGCGCAGCCTGTCGAGATCGGTAAAATCAGGGGCGGTCAGTATATCGCTGATGATCCCGCAGAGTTTTTCCTGGTTGCGGCCCAGGGCCTTGCCCTTGAGTTCCAGAACCGGGTGCATGATGTCGAGGTCCGCCGGACTTTCCAGCAGGTTGGTGCCGAAACGAATACCACCGGTTGCAGCAGTGATACGTCGCGACATGGCTAGGTAGTCATGCCCTGCGGCACCGATCTGCGGCAGGAGTGCACCGAAAATCGGCAGGTAGGGGCGCAAGCTGTCATCCAGGCCGTTGGTGTTGAACTGCAGGTTCAGGTAGGTAATGCCGTTGGTCGGCTGATTGAACCAGAAAGTTTTGCAGCCGGAGATCTGCTCTGTGTCAAATGGTGTCGTCGGTTCATCGCTCTCGATGTCCGAAAGTTCGAGGATTGGCAGGCAGCTCGTATCGTCCTGTGCTTCCTGGCTCTTTTGCAGCTCCGCCGCTTTGGTCTTGATCCCGGCGATTGCTGCTTCATCGAGATGCTCACGAATTCCGTCGAGGCGTTCGGCAAAGGCCTGTTCTTCTCGTTGGGCATGCTCGGGGTCAGGGCGCAATAGCAGGGTGGCACGGTGCGGATTGTCGAGCAGGTGGCGGCGGATCAGTTGTGGGAAGAACTGCGGGTCAGCGGTGGCGCTTCTCAGCCGTGCCAGATTGTCGCCGATCATCAGCGTGCTCAATGGGTCGTCGGCGTGCAGCCACGGGCCGAACAGGCGCATCATCAAGCCGAGGCCGTAAGGATACTGGTCGCCGGTTACTTCACGGTTGGCAAACTCGTACTGGTGAAGGGCGGCGTCGATTCGCTCCTGCGGCAGGCCTTGTTCGGCGACCTGTGCCAGGGTGTCGAGAATCACCTTTTCAATCTCCGGCATTTTCTCCGGGTCTATCCCCTGCAGACCGGCGGCAAGGTAGGTGTCGCGATAGTCATCATGATATCCGGTTCCCGGTGAGAGATTGCGGCCTAACCCTGATTCGATCAGAGCCTGGTAAAGGGGCGCGGCGGGATTACCAAGCAGCAGGTTTGCCAGGATGCCGGTCGTGGCACGTTCGAAGGTGTCCTCAATCGGGCATGTCAGCCAGGCCATCTGCATCATGCTGCGCTGCTGCATGTCGTCGTTTGCGTTGACCGGGAAAGTCCGGGTTGTGCTGACCGGTTTGGCAAAACGCTCTTCATGCGGAATCTCGCTGTCGACGGGCTGCCTGTCGAAACGGTTCAGCGCCAGCTGGTCGATCTGCACTAAATGATCTTCGAGGGGCAGGTTGCCATAGGTGTAGATCCAGCTGTTGCTCGGATGGTAATAGCTCTTGTGGAACGCCCTGAGTTGCTCCCAGGTCAGCTCCGGAATCACCAGCGGCTCACCGCCGGAATTCATGCCGTAGCAGGTGGTCGGGAAAAGCGCGGCATTGAGGCGCCGGCCAAGCAGAGAGGACGGGTCGGCCATCGCCCCCTTCATTTCGTTGAAAACCACGCCCTTGATCATCAGGCTGGACGGGTCCGCCGGGTCGGCGAAGTCAAGACGGTGGCCTTCCTGCATGAAGTCCTGCTCCCGCAGCAGAGGGAAAAAGGTGGCGTCCAGATAAATCCCCATCAGGTTGTAGAAGTCTTTGCGGTTCATACTCGCAACCGGATAAAGGGTCCAGTCGGCTGCTGTCAGGGCATTCATGAAGGTGTTCAGGCTGCGTTTCAGCATGGCGAAGAAGGGATCGCGCACCGGGTATTTCTGCGATCCGCAGAGAACTGTATGCTCGAGGATATGGGCGACGCCGGTCGAATCCGGCGGCGGGGTACGAAAGCCTACGGCGAAGACATTGTTCGGGTCGTCACAGGCCAGATGCAGCAGTCGGGCACCGGTCGGCTCATGCAGCAAGGTGACGGCTGTCAGGTTGAGTTCCGGGACCGGCAGATGCTGTTTTGTTAAAAAACTGCCAAGCCGTTTGCCGGGCAGGGGGAGTGCGTTGTTCATCAGTGGCTCCATTTCATGGTGTCATTCTGTTGATTAATTGTAGCGCACTGCTGTCTGATTGATAGTTGAGACTGAAAATAAAAAGCCCCACTCAGGGAGCGGGGCTGGAGAGTAATATAGTTTTCGGAAAAATGCCAGTTGATGAGGCAATGAATTCATTGGGTATTTAAATAAACCGTTCCCCTTTATTTTATGGTTTGATGATGATCTTGCCGAAAAGCCCTTTGCCGGAGAGGAATTGTTCATAGGCTTCTGCTGCCTGGTCAAAAGTGTACTCGGCGCCGATGGCGGACTTGATCTTGCCCTGACCCATCCAGTAAAAACCATGCTCAAGCTCTGCCTTGGTGCCCTGGGTGGAACCAAGGATGTTGGTCCCCTTGAAGAAGACATGGCGCAGGTCGATTGTGGCGTCAAAGCCTGTGGTGGCACCACAACTGACCAGGGTGCCGCCGAATTTCAGCAGGGTAAGCTGGGCGTTAAAATGGGTCTCGCCAACGTGGTCAAAAGAAACATCGATACCCGGGGCTCCGCCGGTCTGCTTGGCGATTTCCTTGCAGATGCCGCGGACCTCCTTAACCCAGCCTTCGTCGCGGTGATTGACCACATAGTCGGCACCGAGCTCTTTGCACAGATCAGCGTTTTCCGGGCTGGCGGTGGCGATAACGGTGCAGTTGTAGAGCTTGGCGATCTGGATTCCGAGATGGCCAACGCCGGAACGCCCGCCCATGATCAACACCAGTTGGCCCGGTTTGATCTGGGCGCGCCCGACCAGCATGTGCCATGCGGTGAGAAGGTTCATGGCTGCGGCTGCGGCCTGCTCGTAGCTGACCGTGTCAGGAATTTTAACCACGTTGACTTCCGGCAGGCAGACTTGCTCAGCGTGGCTGCCGGGGGTCGTTTGGAATCCCCAGACCATCCGCTTGGAGCAGTCGTATTCGCGGCCGCTGGTGCAAGCTTCGCAAACTCGGCATGACATGTTGGCGTGAACGGCGACCCGGTCACCAACCTTGATGCTGGTCACATCACTGCCGACTGCGAGGACATCCCCGGCGGCATCGGAGCCCGAGGTGTGTGGGAGTTCGACCGGAATCGGGTTGCCGCGCATGCCCCAGACATCGTTATAGTTCAGTGCCGAAGCCTTGACCTGGATCAGGACTTCATTCGCTTTCGGCTCAGGATTCGGAACTTCCTCCACGGTCAGGATGTCCTTGAAGTTATCATCGGGTGCGTACTCTTTGTAGACAAGTGCTTTCATCGTTTGATCCTTTCAGTTGGTTTGGGTTCTTCACGTAAATATGTTTATGAGAAAACAGCGCTCGGAATCTTTTCTGTGAGGTGTATAAGCCTAATCACCATTTATATATTTGTCAAACAAATATATAATTCTTTCCATGATGGTGCAAATGAGGTATCTTGGAGCACAAGTTAGACAATAATATCACTCGTACTTCTGGTGAACAGGGAGAACTCGGTAAAAATGGCGATTAATTTCCAACCCCTCGTTGCAGAGAGCCTTGCCAAGCAGATTGCGGAAAACATCCGCAGTTCAATCCTGGATGGCAGTCTCAAGGTTGATGATCAGCTTCCGACCGAGGAAGTTTTAGCTGAAAAGTTCAATGTGTCTCGACCGACTATTCGTGAGGCATTAAAGCGGCTTGCCGCCCAGAACCTGATTCGCAGCCGTCGCGGCCCGGCCGGGGGCACCTTCGTCAATCGACCCAGTCAGGAGGATCTTAGTTCCTCGTTGACGGGGGCCGCCATGCTTTTGGTCAGCATGGGCGAGTTCAGCCTCTCCGAAATCGCTGAAGCGCGACGCGAACTGGAATTGATCTGCTGCCGGCTTGCCGCAGAACGTCGGCAGGATGAGCACCTGCTGGCCATGGCCGAGGAGCTTGAACGACAAAGAAATCCTGCGACAACGGATATCGAATTCTGTGCATCAGACGTTCGCTTCCACCGGGTACTGGTTGATGCGACCCGAAACCCGGTTCTGCAATTTGTCATGTTTGCCGTCATTGAGGCGCTGCAACCGGCAACCAACCTGGTCATCTTCCGATTCAGGGAGCGTGAAAAAATTCTCGCCCAGCATGAACGCATTTACGAAGCGATCAGAGCGCAGAACGCCGCCGTCGCTGAAGAAGCCATGGCAGAGCAGATGAGCTACCTGTGCGAACAATACGCCCAGGCCCAGGAGTGGCGCCGTAACCGTGACGAGGAGCCGCAGTGAGCGATCAATTCAAAGCCCTGCTTCTGACCCGGGAGAACGGTGACGTTGAGCATCATATCAGGCGGCTCTCGATCGATGACCTTCCTGAGGGTGATGTTATGGTCGCGGTCAAATACTCAAGTCTCAACTACAAGGACTGCCTGGCTGTCGCCGGTCGGGGAAATATCGTGCGCCATTACCCGATGGTCCCTGGCGTCGACTTGACCGGAGTCGTTTTATCCTCAGATTCTCCAGATTTTCAACCTGGTGACAAGGTGTTGCTGACCGGCTGGGGCGTCGGGGAACGCTACTGGGGCGGCTATACGCAGCAGGCCCGACTGAAATCCGAATGGCTTATTCCTCTTCCCGAGGAACTTGGAGATTTGCAAGCTATGGCCATCGGATCAGCAGGTCTTACTGCCATGTTATGCGTTATGGCTCTGGAGGACCAGGGCGTGACTCCGGAGCAGGGGACTATCCTGGTCACTGGAGCGAGTGGCGGGGTCGGAGGCATTGCAGTCGCACTGCTGGCAGGATTGGGCTACCCTGTTGCGGCGGTTACCGGTAACAGAGAACATGATGACTACCTTTCCCAACTGGGTGCGACTGAAATAATAAACCGCTCCGAACTCGAAAAGCCGGCCCGCCCTCTGGAAAAGCAACGCTGGGCCGGAGCGGTCGACACGGTCGGCGGCAAGGTCCTTTCTCGTCTGCTCGCAGAGATGAAGTACGGTGGCACAGTCGCCGCGACCGGTCTGACCGGAGGGGCAGAACTTAACACAACTGTCATGCCTTTTATTTTGCGGGCGATCAGGCTGGTTGGGGTGGAGGTGACAACCTGTCCAATCCCCTTGCGAAAAACCGCCTGGATGCGCCTTTCCAGAGAACTCTCTGACAACCACCTGGAGCAGATTTACAAAATCATCTCGCTGGAAGAGGTCCCGCAGTTTGCCGAAAATCTTTTAGCCGGGCAGATACACGGTCGCGTGGTGGTTGACTTGAAACTGTGAGGGGCCTCAATGTTGCGTATCCTTTTGGCTGAGGACAATCCTACGACCCAGAGTCTTGTCTCTGCTATTATGGAGCAGATGGGGTTCGATCTGACGATTGTTGATAATGGCCAGGCCGCGGTTGAATTCCTTGAAAAGGAAGTGGTTGACCTGGTTCTGATGGATTGCCAGATGCCGCAGATGGATGGGTTCAAGGCCACCGCCCAGCTGCGTGCCAAGGGGATCGAGACTCCGGTTGTTGCGCTGACCGCCAATGCCTGCGAGGAAGATGAAGAACAGTGCCTTGCCGCAGGTATGAACGATTTTCTCAGCAAGCCGTTTCGGCTGTCGGAAATGCGAGCCATATTGCAGAAGTGGTTGGCAGGCAAGCCTCAAAGCGTGCCTTTTCATGTCGGGGATTCAGACGCCCGGGGCTGATAGACTGAACTTATGATGTTGACCAAACTGACATCCATTCCCACTCTGGTA
>JAFDBW010000290.1 GCA_019313105.1 Deltaproteobacteria bacterium
AACGCCAACCTCGCCCTGCACCTGGCCCACCGCGGTTACGTGCTCGACACTGGCAATATCGTCGCCGAGGGAACCGGCCAGGAACTCCTAGAAAACCCCGAAGTCAAAAAAGCCTATCTCGGCGGCTGATTTGATTTCGCTGCCATTTCTTCCCTGGTGACATTAACTCCCTACAATACAGTTATTATTTAGCTTAAGTAGATAAACATCATATATCTCGTCTATTTATTAAGTACCACTTAAGAGAATAAAAAAAGCTTGCTAATTTAATGACTTCGGCTATCATATACCCTATATGATGTAATTATTTACAGAAAGGAGAGAAGCATGCAGAAAGACCTTATAAAAAAAACCAACCAAAGCAAACTCTCCACGAAGACTCCGAATTTCACAAGGCCCGTATGGGGAGAGTTGAACATGTCATGCGAAGAGTGCAAGTTCAACGATCAGGACATAGACACCTTTCCTTGCGCCAAGTGCCACACGCGCCACTAACCAACTCCCACATTACCTGCGTAACAAGGCCTTTGCCAGCGATTCAGCAAAGGCCTTTCTGCTATACCAAATTCAACTTCAAGAGACTGACATGCTAATTTATCACTTAACGTGTTAATTTCTTTTTTTATTCTTGACTATTTTAATATGTTTTACTATTTTTTTATATAAGCAAAGATTGTGAGTGTATATACTCGGCCAGGTGAGAACCTCGGCGAATGGAGCACTCACGCTCATCCGCTTTAGATGACAACCGGAAAAAAACATTTTCCTGCAACAAGGAGCCATAGATGAGCCAGGTTTATACTGATAATTCACTGACCATAGGGCGGACTCCCCTGGTGCGCCTGAATCGTGTTGGCGCTGAAGGAGGCGCCACAATACTCGCCAAGACCGAAGGGCGCAATCCGGCCTATTCGGTCAAATGCCGGATCGGCGCATCGATGATCTGGGATGCCGAGGAAAAAGGGCTGCTCGGCCCCGGACGGGAACTGATCGAGCCGACCAGCGGCAACACCGGGATTGCCCTCGCATTCGTAGCGGCGGCACGCGGCATCCCGATCACCTTGACCATGCCCGAAACCATGAGCCTGGAGCGTCGCAAGGTTCTTAAAGCGCTCGGTGCCAACCTGGTCCTGACCCCCGGTGCAAAAGGAATGGGGGGAGCCATTGCCGAGGCTGAAGGGATTGCGGCCAGTGATCCGGAGCGCTACCTCCTCCTGCATCAGTTCAAAAACCCGGCTAACCCCGCCATTCATGTCAAGACGACGGGACCGGAGATCTGGGACGACACGGAAGGCAATGTTGACGTGTTTGTCTCCGGTGTCGGCACCGGCGGCACCATCACCGGCGTATCGCGATATTTCAAGGAAATCCGCGGCAAGCAAATCATCTCGGTAGCAGTAGAACCAAAAGACAGCCCGGTCATCACCCAGAAACTTGCCGGCGAGATCCTTGAGCCCGGACCACACAAGATCCAGGGCATTGGCGCCGGGTTTATCCCGGACACTCTGGAGTTGAGTCTGGTCGATCGCGTTGAACAGGTCAGCAACGAGGAGGCGATCGAATATGCCAGGCGGCTTGCCCGCGAAGAAGGTATCCTGGCCGGCATCTCCTGCGGTGCAGCAACAGCGGTTGCCGCAAGACTTGCGGCGCTCCCCGAATTCAAGGGGAAGAACATCGTGGTTATCCTTCCCGACTCGGGGGAGCGTTACCTGAGCAGCGTACTCTACGAGGGAATAGTCTGACATTTTCACCAGAGATACGGGAATTGACGTTGCTCAATGATTACTTTTTCCGTTGACAATTGCCTTTCAATTCTTTATTTCTGTTGTCAAATAGCTGCTTGCCAGCAGCGTCTTTATCGAGAGTGGTGGAGGGACAGGCCCTGCGAAACCACAGCAACCGATCGGCCATAGCTTCCAGCGATGGTGGATGACAGGTGCTAATTCCTGCTCCGGATTTCCGGAGGAAGATGAGGACGGAGCTTAGAGGACGTCAGATGATTGTCTCTTCAGGCCCCTTCTCACAAACCGAGAGGGGGCTTTTTCATGCTCTTCTCCATCAGCTTGAGGAGGTCAAATGAACAGAGTAAAACCTTGCACCCTTGAAACCAGCCTGGTGCAGCTTGGTGTCGGCTTCGACGACCGGACCGGAGCAATCAGCATTCCGATCCACCCGAGCGCCACTTACCGCCATCCCGGGGTTGGTGAATCGACCGGGTATGACTATACGCGTTCAGGCAATCCGACCAGGCAGGTTCTCGAAGAGGGGTTGGCGAAACTCGAAGGTGGTGCCCGCGGGTTGGTCTTCTCTTCGGGGATGGCCGCACTAACGACTTTTTTCCTGCATTTTTCCCATGGCGACCATCTGGTCGTCAGCGAAGACCTTTACGGCGGGACCTATCGCGTCCTCGACCAGATTTTCACCGGTTTCGGACTGACTGCAAGCTATGTCGATACCACCAGCACGGCAAAAGTTGAGTCAGCGATCAGGGAGAACACCAAGGCGCTTCTGCTTGAAACCCCGGGGAACCCGCTGCTTGGGATCTCCGATCTAGAGGCTCTTGGGAAACTCTGTCGCAAACACAACCTGCTTTATGCCGTCGACAACACCTTTCTGAGCCCGATCCTACAACGCCCCTTCGAATTCGGCGCAGACCTGGTCATCTACAGCGCGACTAAGTACCTCGGCGGGCATAATGATCTCTGTGCCGGTGTGCTGGTCACCCGGAATGAAGAGTTCGGTGAGAGGCTTTACTTCCTGCAGAATTCGACCGGGGCGATTTTGCCGCCGATCGACTGCTGGCTGCTGCTGCGCAGCCTGAAAACACTCACGCTGCGTATCGAGCGCCACTGCAGGAACGCCATGCTGGTCGCCGACTGGCTGAAACAACATCCGAAAGTTACCGCCATCTATTATCCGGGGTTGGCAGAACATCCCGGCCATGAGTTATCATGCCGTCAGGCCAGTGGCTTTGGCGGGATGCTTTCGTTTCGTGTCGCCACGGCAGAGACCGCACGCACAACCCTGAAGCGCCTGCAGTTGATTTCGTTTGCCGAAAGCCTGGGTGGTGTCGAATCGCTGATGACCCTGCCGGCCGTACAAACCCACGGTGACATCCCGGAAGCCGAGCGGCAAAGGCTCGGCATCTGCGAGCGCCTGTTGCGCCTCTCGGTGGGCATTGAGTCACCTGAAGACATCATCGCTGACTTGGAACAGGCTTTAGCTTAAAAGAGAAGCCACCAGGGCTCAAAGACACGAAAAGGGAAAGGGTTCAGGGTGCATGCTTCCTGCGCCAACAGACCTGACAATCAAAGTATTTTGAAGCTTTCCATTGATCGTTAAGCATTCTACTTTGTGCCTGAGCGTCTTTGTGGCTCAATATCAAGCAGGAGAATTAGAATATGAACAGGAAAGACTATCGTCCGGCGACTTTACTGGTCCACCAGGGCAAGGATCGCGACCCGGCGACCGGTGCGGCAACCGTACCGATCTACCAGGCGTCTACCTATCACCATGAAGGCGGCACCGCGGGAGAATATGACTACGCCCGCAGCGGCAACCCGAGCCGGGAGCAGGTCGAAGAGGCCATCGCCTTGCTCGAAGGCGGAACGCGTGGTTTTGCCTACGCATCGGGAATGACCGCCATCGGCAGCGTTCTTGCCCTGCTCGAAAGCGGCGACCACCTGGTCGCTTCGGCAGACCTTTACGGAGGATCCTGGCGCTTCATCACCGGAGTCCTGCCGCAGCAGGGGATCTCCTGCAGCCTGGTCGATACCACGGACACAGACGCCGTCAAATCAGCGATCACACCACGGACCAGGGCGCTTTTCCTAGAAACTCCGTCCAACCCACTCTTCCAGATCACTGATCTGCGAGCGATGGTTGAAATTGCCCGGCAGCACGGCCTGATCACCATACTCGACAACACCTTTATGACCCCCCTGCTGCAACGACCATTGGACCTGGGTATCGATATCACCATCCACAGCGCGACCAAGTTCCTCGGTGGCCACAGCGACATTCTTGCTGGCCTGGTGGCAGTCAACGACAAGGACCTTGGCAAGCGGCTCAAATATTTTCAGAATGCTTTCGGCGCGGTCCTGTCACCCTTTGACTCCTTCCTGCTCTCCAGGGGCATCAAGACTCTCCAGGTGAGGCTCGATGCAGGCCAGCGTTCCGCCGGGGAACTCGCCCGACGCCTGACAGAGCATCCGGCCGTCGGCAGGGTATGGTACCCGGGTTTGGATAATTTCAAAGGTCGGCAGCTGCATTTTTCACAGGCTTCCGGAGCAGGAGCGGTTGTTTCCTTTGAGCTCCGCGAAGAGCAGCAGGTCAAAGAGCTCCTTGGCAATGTCAAACTGCCGATCATAGCTCCGAGTCTCGGCGGCGTCGAAACCATCCTCACTCATTGCTGGTCAATGTCGCACGGGGCGATCCCGGCAGAGGACAAAATCCGCCAGGGGATCTCAAAGCGGCTGCTGCGTCTATCAGTCGGTCTCGAAGACATCGAGGACCTGTGGGAAGACCTGGAAATTGGCCTCTCCTGATCCTTGCCATGCAAATCATGAAGACCGCTCAGGCCCCTGAAATTGATTGAAAGAGCAAGGAGATTATGCTAAGTATCTGAACCTTGTCTATGTTTGCCGCTGTAGCTCAGCTGGTAGAGCAGCTCACTCGTAATGAGCAGGTCGTCCGTTCGAATCGGATCAGCGGCTCCATAATAAAAAGGCGGACCCGTTAACTATCGGGTCCGCCTTTTTATTGCTCATGGCTGTAACATTAGGCATAAGGATTTTTTGTTTTGACCCGCAATCCGATTTAACATGCTCAAGAAGCAGCATCGGGAGTCGAAACCTATTCCCTGACGACCTCAACCAGATATCCGTCCGGATCTGACAGGAAGTAGAAACGCGCACCCTGGCCCGGCAGGCCCTTGAGAGGCTTCGGATTCAGGCCCATCTCCTCGTGGCGCTGGTGTGAAGCTTCCAGGTCGGCAACGGAAACGGCAAGGTGGGAGTACCCGTTCCCCAGTTCGTAGGGCTCGGCCTGATCGTGGTTCCAGGTCAGTTCGAGTTCGAAGTCACTGCCCGGCGAGCGCAGATAGCTCAAGGTGAACTTGTGTTCTGAGTAATCCTTGCGACGGGCCACTGTAAAGCCAAGGGCCTCAGTATAAAACTTCTCCGATCTCTCCAGATTCATAACCCGGATGCAGGAGTGTATCATTCGATAAGTCATAAGCATCCTCCTTCGGTTGTTGGGTGTCTGATTTATCTGGGATTATAACAGATCATTGATATAGCCGGGGTGTTTTCATCCGGACAAGGGATCAGCCTTTTTCTTTACCGGGCTGGTCCTTTTTTTTGATAATAAACGGGTGGGCCTGGCGGCTGACAATGTAATCAGCGAAAACCTTGAACCAGATCGTCACACCGGCAACTGCACTCCAGTTCCTGTAATCTTTGAAGACGGTTGAGATCCCGGTTGCAGGGTATAGCAGGACGCCGATGATCGTCACGAGCGCGGTACCGCCTGCCAGAAGGTTGACAATACCTGTCGCCGGCGCCCATTTTGCGGGGTCGGGCGGTGCCTCGCCACGTTTCAACGCCACCTCGGAATAATCCTTCTTGATGAAAATACGGTAAGCCCGGCGTAACCATATAAATGCCATGGGGAAAAGAGCCAAAAAAAGTATCCACGTAATCACTGAGCTGATATCAAATATCATTCTTTACTCCAGGGAACCCTGTCGCCAAACCAGGGAATATTTGTAACCTCTTTTACCCGAGGTTGACGGGTCAATCAACGAAAATCTTGAAAAAAACCCCGCCAGACTGGCTGGCGGGGTCAATTGATCAGGCAAAAGCCCAATCAGAGCATTTGCACTGAAACTTAGTGAACGTGAGTACCATCAACAGCCTTGGCACCGCGCGGGATACGCACGTTTTCGACCAGGTGCTGAATGTGCTCTGGAGGATCAGGAGTAACCTTGCTGACCACGTAGGCGACAGCAAAGTTCACCAGTGCACCGATACCACCGATTGCGTTCGGCTCGATGCCGAGGAAGAAGTTCGCTTTGCCACCGAAGAGGCCTAGGAACTCGGTGCCCTTGATGAAGAAGAGCCCTTTGTGAGCGAACACGTAGATCATCGTGAAGCCGATGCCTGCGAGCATGCCGCAGATGGCGCCTTCCTTGTTCATCTTCTTGTTGAAGATACCCATCATCAGAGCGGGGAAAATCGAGCTTGCAGCGAGACCAAAGGCGATCGCCACGGTACCGGCTGCGAAGTCAGGCGGGTTGAGGCCGAGGTAACCGGCAACAACGATTGCACAAGCCATGGAGATCTTACCAGCCAGCAGTTCGCCCTTCTCGGTGAGATCAGGCATCCACATGTCCTTCAGGAGGTCATGGGAAATCGCTGACGAGATGGCCAGCAACAGACCGGCCGCAGTCGAGAGTGCAGCAGCCAGACCACCGGCAGCAACCAGAGCGATAACCCAGTTGGGCAGCCTGGCAATTTCGGGGTTGGCCAAAACGATGATGTCGCGGTTAACGCTCAGCTCGTTACCAGCCCAACCGGCATCTTTAGCAGCCTGAGGCATGTTGTCGTCTTTGAAGTTGTGATACTGAATACGGCCGTCGCCGTTCTTGTCATCGAACTTGAGCAGGCCGGTGACTTCCCAACGCTTCATCCAGTCGGGACGCTCATCGTACTTGATGCTGTTTTCAGTTGCGAACAGGTCGCCGCCGCCTTTGACAGCCTTGTTGACAGTCGCATGCAGGTTCAGTTTCGCCATGGCGGCAACGCCAGGAGCGGTGGTGTACAGGATGGCGATGAAAACCAGCGCCCAACCAGCGGAAGCACGTGCGTCCTTAACCTTGGGAACCGTGAAGAAACGGATGATAACGTGCGGCAGACCCGCGGTACCGATCATCAGGGAGAAGGTGTAGACGAACATGTTCAAGGTGCTGATACGGGTTGATGTCGTGTACTGCGGGAAGCCGAGGTCCATAGCGACCTGGTCGACTTTGGCCAGCAGTGTCATGTCGGTACCGACGAAGTCACCACCAAGGCCGAGCTGCGGCAAAGGATTGCCAGTCAGGGCCATAGAGATGAAGATCGCGGGGATAGTGTAAGCAATGATCAGGACGCAGTACTGGGCAACCTGGGTGTAGGTGATACCCTTCATGCCGCCGAAAACCGCGTACATAAAAACGATACCCATACCGACAAAGATACCGACGTGGTTGGAAACGCCCAGGAAGCGGGAGAATGCAACACCAACACCGGTCATCTGACCGATGATGTAGGTCGTTGAGGCGATCAGCAGGCAGATAACTGCAACCGAGCTGGCGCCTTTGGAGTAGTAACGGTCACCGACGAACTGAGGCACGGTAAACTTACCGAACTTACGCAGGTAAGGTGCCAACAGCATGGCCAGGAGAACGTAGCCACCCGTCCAACCCATCAGGAACAGACCGCCACCGTAACCCATACCGGCGATCAGACCGGCCATGGAGATAAAGGACGCCGCGGACATCCAGTCAGCACCGGTCGCCATACCGTTCAGAACGGGATGGACACCACCACCGGCAACGTAGAAGTCACTCGTGCTACCCGCACGAGCCCAAATGGCGATACCGATGTACAGAGC
>JAFDBW010000291.1 GCA_019313105.1 Deltaproteobacteria bacterium
CCGCTCCTGAGACTGTTTGCGACGAGTCTGTTCTGCCGATTCTTCTGCCTTGGCTCGGCAGACCGTGAGGCCGTCGCACTTTTTCAAAAAGCCCTGGCGAGCGTTAAGCTGTCCGCCTTGTCACAGCGCCTGAAGATTCTCGCTGAACTGCCGCCTCCGCCCGAGACGAACTACAACAACCCTTGCCTTTACCTCCAGGCCAGTCACGACCGGCTGGTTCCCGAACGTGCCGCAGCCAGACTCCAGCGACACCTGCCGCAAATACAGCTGGTTCAAATCCGCGGCCCGCATATTATCCTCTTGGCCCGACCCGAAGATGGTGCCAGGGTAATCAGAAGTTTTATCGACAACCTGTCGGAGCGGCGATGCACGAGTTGACAGACCAGCAACTGATTGAACTGCACCGGGCGTTAGTTGAACTGCGAAGAGAGTTGCAGAAGCAGCTCGAAGACTCCACCGACGGAGCAAAACCGATCAGTCTCGATGCATCGATCGGCAGGCTCACGCGTATGGATGCCATGCAGCAACAGAGCATGGTGCAGGCCAATCGTCGCACCGCCCGAACCCGTTTGACGCGTATCGAAGCAGCCCTGCGTCGCTACCACAGCAAGGCATACGGTCTGTGCGTGGAATGCGAAGAAGAGATCGGCTACGCCAGACTCAAAGCCCAGCCGGAAGCACCGTTTTGTATTGGCTGCCAAGGCAACAGAGAGACCCGAGATGCTTAACGTGAGGCACTTTTAAATTGTTTTCCTCGGTCCACTGCCCCCTTTCCACCTCCCTGCGCCCATGAATCTTTCCTCGAAAAATCGCCTGACGGTCAAAGAATCGTTTCTCTTCCCCGGCGACAATCTGCGCGACAAGGTTGGACGGGCTGTCTGCGAAGCCGGGTGCCTGCCGCGCAAGGAACTTTTTGAAGCCTGGGAAGTGGCCCGAAGGATAAGACGCAGGTTTCGCGGCGGGCGCGTCGTCGACCTGGCGTGTGGTCACGGTTTGACTGCCGCCCTGCTCCTGCTGCTTGACGACACCTCGCCGGAAGCTTTCGCAGTAGACCGATCAATCCCGGCCTCTGCTGGCAAACTGCACGAGGTCCTGGTGGAGAGATGGCCGAGGTTGGAGGGAAGGGTTGCGTTCGAAGAAAAGTCTCTGCTGGACGTTCCGCTTTCAAGCCGCGACCTGGTCGTCTCCGTACACGCCTGTGGCGGTCTCACTGACCTGATCCTGGCCCGGGCCGCTGAAGCAGGGGCGCGTGTCGCCGTACTGCCCTGCTGTCACAACCTGAGTGAATCGGACAAGGGCAGCCTTGATGGCTGGATCGATGCGCCCATGGCGGTGGATATTACAAGGGCCAACTGCTTGAAGAGCAAAGGCTACCGGATCTATACGCAGACAATCCCGTCAGAGATCACGCCAAAGAACCGGCTACTTTTGGCTGAACCGCCCCAAGACTGAGCTTTCACCACCCGCCCCGGAGCTAGAATCCCCAAGCATCAGATCCTTCATCCAGCCACAAATAATCAGCAAGCTTTTCATTGACATTGCGGCGGTCAATACGGCCGATGATCTCGGGCAGAACCACCCGGTAGCTGATGTCGGCCTGCTCGATCAGCTGTCGTGGAATACCGAATTTCCAGGCATGACCGCTGCCTGCCAGCACCACGACTCGGTAGTCCGGGTTCTCCTTGAGAAAATCAACCAGGTTCCTCGCCATAATGGTGTCCCAGAGTAACTGTGCTTCACAGAAATAGAGGAAGTGGGTGCCGTGGCCGCCATGGCCGCCCATGGCCTGTCGGATGTATTCGCCGTAAGCCTGGTCAACCTCGCACTGGACGTTGCCGAGGAGCAGGCGCTCCTCGCTCGATAACGATTTGTAGCCGTTTCTGGCCACCTTGCCGGTAATCGAGCGCGGAATATTCAGGCCGACCATCTTCACCTTTTCATTGCGGGCATGCATGAATATCCCGCTGTATACCGGCCACATGCCCCAGTTATTATTGAACGCCTGCATAAACTCCGAAACAGATGAACTCCCGGCGGTCCAGACATCCAGATCTTCCTGGCTGTCGCGGCGGAACATCTCCAGACCAATCGCAAGAGGGGTTTCATCGTTGTCTAGAGCATCGATGATGGCCAGTTGAGCCTGGTGATGCCCGGGATTATCGTGAAGTTCGCCGACGAAAATGACCTGTGCCTTACGTAGATCGTCGAGCATGACTTCAGGGGAAACTTCGATTCTATCCTTCACATCCAGAAGGTGCGGGTGAGCCAGCACTGCAACAGGAGCAAGCCAGGCCATGCAAGCCAGCAGTATGCTGAACGTCATTTTACTTGTCGATTTCATCGCGTTAGGTCCTTATAAAAGTGTCGCTGCAAAGGTGAATTGTCAGGCTCCCAGGTTGCCTTGACCCGGTTTTGGCCGTCTCGAAACGCGAGATAACTATATCGGCCGTAGTGCGGGATGCGTCGAGCAGTGTCTCGTGCAGAGGCAACAGAGCCGGGCAGAAAGTAGGCGACAACCTGATCGGCATGATCCATTTTTTCGACCATGAAGAGGACATCGCTGTTGTCGTCATTCAACTTGCCGTCGACGGCAAACTCCTGCTCAGACGCCATGATTTCTGGCGGCAGGTCAGGTCTTAATGTCTCGCTTTGCGGCCAACCGAGGAAGAGGATATCCATGCCGGACGAAGCGGAGGCCAGATATGCCGATTCGCTCATAACTGCCGCATGATGCCATTGCAAACCTCGCAACAGATCTCTGGAGGCATCGATCAGAACCTCAGATCCCGAGGCGACAACCACCAAAGGACTCTTCGAAGCACGCAGGTCATTGACGGTGGCCGGCAGCTCAGTCGGGTCAAGCATGCGGAAAAGCCGGTTGTCATGATCAATAGCAAGACTGACGGGCTGCCCGGCAACGGTAAAGACAAAACCTTGCTGCGCCCGGGCGAGCTTGGTCACCTGCTGATAAACCCGATCCTCTGTAACCAGCTGCACCGGCACAGCAAGCTCGTAAGCCGGCTCGCTCTGGCCGAGATTGCCTGAGATCTGCCAAGCTGACCCGGTATTGATGACATCAACCCCGAAAAGGGTCAGGTGTGGCGCGCCGGGACGCTCGACCCACTGTTCAAAGAATGTGTCCAGATCGACCTCGGAGACGACTTCGAAATGACGTTGCAGATCGGCCCAGCCATACTCCTTACCAAGACCATCACGTGCGATACGCTGCAACCCCGCCCAGAAGGCCTGATCACCGATCAGATCACGCAGCATATGGAAGACCATGGCTGCTTTACCGTAACCAACGGCCTGGTCGCTTCTGGATGTGCGATTGCGGAATGCGGAGAGTGGCAGGGTGTCTCCATCAGCCACCAGTGCAGCGTAGTCACGCAGGATCTTCCGGCGATATTCGAGAGCTTCCCGGGGATCATCGCGTTCTTTCAGATAGTAGTCGGCGACATATGTGGCCAAACCTTCTGCCCAGTTGCCTGATGCGTAATCGACTTTTATCGCATTCCCCCACCAGGCGTGAGTGATTTCATGCGGCAGGCTGGTCGTGCGGATAAAGGGTAACCGGACCACGCTGCTGCCCAGCAGCGTCCACCCCGGCAGCCCGTAACCGGTGGGATAGAAATTTTCGACAATGGCAAATTTTTCGTAGGGATAAGGACCGAACAGTTCCCGGTAAAGTGACAGGTACTCTTTGACCGATTCGAGGTAGCCGGCAGCCAGAGGGGCATTGCTTTTGCTAAAAAATGCCAACAGCTGGATCTCGCCCAGGCTGTCGCGCCGGAGTTGGTAAGGTCCCGCGGCCAGAGCCATGGCAGACGGCTGCAAACCGGTTTGCCAGGTCGTTACCGTAACGGCTTCCGTTCTACTGATATTCGTCAGGCGGCCGGATGTCACGCCGGTCAAATCATCTGCTCCGGTTATCGTGATGGTAAACTTCTGGGGGATATCGACGACATTCGGATACCAGCCTGACGAGGCAGACAGGTATGCTCCTTCAGGCATGATCGTCGCCCTGACACCGTAGGAGGGGTCTTCAATACCAACCAGCTCCCGGGGAACGGGATCATCGAATACGACCGTGTAACTGATAACCAGTGCCGATCGCGCGTCAGCGGCGGGTATCCGTAAGCGACCACGGTTAAAATCGAACGCCAGGGGTCGGTCGTCGGCAACGACAGCATCGATCCTCGCCTGCGGGGCGAGCAGAAACAGCTCAGGCCATTCAGTCCTGTCGCCAGCCAGGGTGATGGTCGTCTTTGCTGTGAGCCGATGTGCTACCGGTTCGAGGTGAATAGAGAGCTGTTGCTCAATGTGACCGGCAGCCATCACCTTTAAAGGCAGGGCGCCGCAGAAGATCATAATCAGGGTCAAGACAAATCGGGACATGCGGATAAGTATATCATTAAAGTGCATCGAAGCGC
>JAFDBW010000292.1 GCA_019313105.1 Deltaproteobacteria bacterium
GAATTAAAAAATGAGCCGGAAATGAAATCATATTCAGAGAAGATCCTCAATGAAGTGGAGCGTATCGACGCGATCCTGGTTAAACTGCTCTCAACCAGCAAACGTGCAAACTTTCAGCTGCGCTCGATTCGTCTCGCTGATGTTATCGATGCCAGTCTGAAGCCCTTTCTTGCGCAGATTCAGGCGCAGAATGTTAAGCTGACAGAGACTCTCCAGGAAAATACACCCTCCATCCTGGCGGATGCGGATGAGCTTGGCCAGGTGTTTTCCAATCTTTTTGCCAATGCCTTGTTTGAAATGAAGCAGGGCGGTTCTTTGTCGGTCACTCTCGAATGCGATGACTCTGAGGCTCTTGTTACAGTCAGCGACACCGGTGACGGAATCCCGGAAGAGCATATGAATAAGATATTTGACCCATTCTTCACAACCAAGGAACGGGGGACCGGTTTCGGACTTTCTGTTGTCTTGCGTATCGTTAAAACCTACTCGGGACGAATTCATGTCAAGAGTCAGCCCGGGAAGGGCACAACTTTCCAAATCTGGCTGCCTTTGGCATAATGCGCTAACCTGACGATCGGACACTGAATGCCACTTCTGCTCCGTGACATACCCCTTGACATTTCTGCAGACGAGGGAACGCTAAGCTTTGAAGTCGCGCGAATCCTTGGTGTCGAAACTTTTCGGATACGGGATTTAAAGGTGGTGCGTCGCTCAATCGATGCCCGCAAAAAGAGCCGGATTCGCAGAATTTTTACAGTCGAATTTTCAACAGACAACGAATCCGGTTTGCTCAGAAAGTCAACCTGTGAACGTCTTGAGGAGGTTCCTGCGACACCTGAGATTGTCACGCCAAGGGTCACCACAAGGCGTCGCGTCCTGATTGTCGGCATGGGCCCTGCCGGTCTTTTTGCCGCAAAAAGCCTGGTCGAATCGGGGGCTCAGGTTACCCTGGTTGACCGGGGCAGGCCAGTTGAGCAGCGGGTCAAAGATGTGGAACATTTCTGGGCTCTTGGTGCTTTCAACGCCGTCAGCAATGTTCAGTTCGGTGAGGGCGGCGCCGGGACCTTTTCCGACGGCAAGTTGACAACACGTCTGAACCATCCCCGAAGGCGGGCGGTTCTCGAAAGTCTGGTTGCGTTCGGTGCCCCTGAAGAGATCCTGGCTGAAGCCCGTCCCCATGTCGGGTCAGATCGTTTGCGCAAGGTTGTCATCAGGTTTCGTGAGTATCTGATCAGCAAGGGCGCCGATATCCTCTTTGAAACCTGCCTGACCGGCCTTGATATCCACCAGGGTAGAATTACCGGTGGTGTGTTTGATGAAAATCTGCTGATTGCATGTGACGCCTTGATCCTGGCTCCCGGACATAGTGCGCGTGACACCTATCGGATGCTTGATCGCAACGGTGTGCAACTTGAACCCAAGGGCTTTGCGATCGGTGTCCGTGTCGAACATCCATCCCGCTTGATAAATCGTATCCAGTACGGTAAATTCGCCAATCTGCTCCCTGCCGCAGATTACGCCCTGCGCTATAACGATGAAAGCGGTCGTGGTGTCTATTCTTTCTGCATGTGTCCGGGCGGGGAAGTCATTAACGCCGCCTCCGAACGGGATGGGCTAGTCGTAAATGGCATGAGTCGCATGTCACGCAGCGGGGAATACTCCAACAGCGCCCTGGTGGTGTCAGTGCGGTCTGAAGATTGGGGTGGAACAAAGCTGGGTGGTATGCACTTCCAGCAGCAGTGGGAACGTAAGGCCTTTTCTCTGGCCGGGGGGAATTTTATGGCTCCGGCACAGAACCTGATGAGTTTTTGCGGTCTTGGTAGCGGCCCGGTTGCCTCCAGTTGTCGCCCCGGTGTGGTTGAAACAGAACTACGTGAAGTTCTCCCGGATTTCGTGTACCATGGGCTGACCCGCGCTCTGCCTCATTTTGATAAAAAAATGAGCGGCTTTGTTACCAGAGAAGCCGTTCTGGTCGGTGTGGAAACCAGAACATCCTCGCCTCTGCGGATAACTCGCGACGAGTCGGGCGCGTCAGTCAGCCACGCCGGGTTGTTTCCGGCGGGCGAGGGGGCCGGTTATGCCGGTGGCATCATGAGTGCGGCGTTTGACGGTTTGCGCGCGGCAGACCAGGTTGTGCAGTTCGTCCTGAAAAAGGAGTTGTCTTGAAGAAGGTTTATGTAAAAAACATAGTGGCGCGCGATCGGATTACAGCGCCGTTTCTGGTCAGGGACAAGATGATCGGCATGGCCAAGAACGGAAAGCCGTATATGACTCTCAAGCTGATGGATTGTTCAGGTGAAGTCGAAGGGCGCATCTGGGACAGGGTTGATGAATTCTCCGCCATGTTTGACCGGGATGATTTTGTCCAAGTGTCAGGAAAAGCGAGTGTCTACATGGGGAAAATGCAGCTGGTGATTCAGGAATTGAGTCGTCTCGATGAGTCAGACATCGAGCTTGCCGACTTCCTGCCCGTGTCATCACGTCCTGTCGATGAGATGATCGGAGAATTCAAAGCCGTAATCGACAGGCTGGAAGATCCGAACTTGAAGCAACTGATGAAGCTGTTCCTGTCTGATGCGGCTTTCATGTCCAGCTATACGAGGGCCCCGGCCGCAAAGGCCATGCACCACGTTTGCCTTGGTGGCCTGCTTGAACACTCTTTGGCCGTAGCAAGCCTTGCTGCTGACATCTGTCAACGCTACCCAGACCTGAACCGTGATCTCCTGATAGTGGGGGCTTTGTTGCATGATGTCGGCAAGGTCACCGAGTTACGTTATCAGCGCTCGTTCGAATATACTGATGCAGGCAAACTCCTCGGCCATATCGTCATCGGCGTCGAAATGGTGGAAGAGAAAATACGTCAACTGGGGAGCTTCCCGATGGAACTGACGATCCATCTCAAGCACCTGTTGTTGTCACACCACGGTCAATACGAATACGGGTCCCCGAAGCGGCCGAAGACCATGGAGGCCGTTATCCTCAACTTCCTGGATGATCTGGATTCCAAGATTAATGGCGTCCGCACGCATATTGATCGTGAACCGGACAGTGAATCGGCCTGGACGCGGTATCACAAACACTATGACCGTTATTTTTTCAAAGGTATTCAGCTGACAGCTCCATCCGGCAAGGCTGACCAACAACAGGGTGAGAGCAATGCAATATCGCCCGGACCAGTCTCCGGGAAGCCTCGTTCAAGTTTCAGTAATACCCTCGGAGAGCAGTTGAAGAGCAAGGACTTTAACCTCCTAGCTGGAGACAATCAGGAAAAGAATGATGAATGATAAACTTGTTGTACATCAGATGAGTGTCGGGCCGTTGCAGGTAAACTGTTTTATTGCCTCCTGCAGTATGACCAAGGAGGCCGTGGTTATCGACCCCGGTGAAGAGGGCGAGAGAATTCTGCATGTCGCCGAGAAACAGGGGTTGAAGATTCGCAAAGTCATCAATACCCATGGCCATTTTGATCATATCGGTGCCAATCTGCATATTGTTGAAAAGACCGGAGCGGAATTATTGATCCACGCTGATGACCTGCCGCTTCTGCAGAATGCCAGGAACCACGCCGAAGTTTATGGCCTGACGGTTACTGCTTCACCGGAACCGGACCGGCTACTTGGGCAGGGAGATACTTTCCAAGTCGGAGAGCTATCCTTCAGCGTGTTTCATGTGCCGGGGCATTCTCCCGGTGGCATCTGCCTGTTGACAGAAGGACACCTGTTTGTCGGTGATGTGCTTTTTTCCGGGTCGATCGGCAGGACCGACCTGCCGGGTGGCGATTATGACTCACTGGTCGAAGGTGTCCGGGAGCGCTTGTTTGCTCTCCCCGATGAGACGATTGTCCACCCTGGTCACGGCCCGGATACTGCGATTGGTCGTGAGCGACAGAACAACCCTTTTGTTGGTGATGCTGCTTTTCGCTGATTTTACTGGAGAAGGACATGCTGCAAGGTAAATGTGTTGTATTGGGCGTAACCGGAGGCATTGCTGTCTACAAGGCTGTTGAGTTGCTGCGCCTGATGATCAAGGCCGGCGCTGATGTTCATGTGATCATGACGCGCAGTGCCCAGGAATTCGTGACACCACTGACCTTTCAGACCCTATCGGGGAACCCGGTTCACACGGAATTGTTCAACCTTATCCAGGAACAGGATATCGGTCATATCTCCCTCGCTGACAGCGCCGATCTGGTATTGATTGCCCCTGCTACGGCTAATTTTGTCGGCAAAGTGGCAAACGGCATTGCTGATGACCTCCTGTCGACGACGGTCATGGCGACCAAGGCGAAGGTTCTCTTTGTCCCTGCGATGAACACCAATATGTGGGAGAACCCGCTTTACCGGCAGAACCAGAAACACCTCGAAGAGTTGGGATATCATTTCGTCGAACCAGTTTATGGGGAGTTGGCCTGTGGTTGGCAGGGGCAGGGCAAGATGCCCGATCCGCAGGTTGTTTTCAATTCGGCCCATGCCCTCATCGGGAGCAAGGACTTCGCCGGAAAAACCTTGCTGGTGACGGCAGGACCGACCCGCGAAGAGATTGACCCGGTCCGTTTCCTGAGTAACTACTCCTCCGGCAAGATGGGCTTTGCCAT
This sequence comes from Deltaproteobacteria bacterium, assembly GCA_019313105.1. Taxonomy (GTDB): domain Bacteria; phylum Desulfobacterota; class Desulfuromonadia; order Desulfuromonadales; family BM103; genus JAFDBW01. The sequence goes on from JAFDBW010000292.1 coordinate 4,595, forward strand.
TGCACGCGCATCTCGTGACCGTGGCGCCCGGGTTATCCTGGTGTCCGGTCCGGTTCACCTGGCCGATCCGAAAGGTGTCGAAACGATTCACGTCACCAGTGCCCAGGAAATGTACCGGGAGGTTACGGAGAAAGCCTCCGAGGCCGATGTCGTCATCAAGGCAGCAGCAGTCGCCGATTTTCGACCGGTAGAACGGGGTGAACAGAAAACCAAGAAGGGTGATACAGAAACCATGGCAATCGCCTTGCAGCGCAATCCGGATATCCTGGCCGAACTCGGCAAACAGAAAGGCTCTCGCGTCCTGGTCGGTTTCGCCGCCGAAACGGAGAAGCTGCTTCGGCATGCCCGTGAAAAACTGCAGAAAAAGAATCTGGATATACTGGTTGCCAACGATGTGACACAGGATGGCGCTGGTTTTGATGGCGAAACGAATATCGTTCGTTTCCTGACAGCGGATGGTCAGACGGAAGAACTGCCTCTGATGACCAAGGATGAGGTGGCCGAGAAACTTCTCGATAGGATTCTAACGCTACTGCCGAAAGATTGATCCGGCTCAGGCTGCTGAGAGCAAAGTTAGCAGGTCGTCCGGCTGACAGATCCCTTCCTTGAGCCTGATTTTGATGATGGCAAGCATCTCGTCGGCATCACGTTCGCGAAGCTTGCCGTCGAGCCAGAGGGTGTTCAGGTTTTTGCGGATCATGTTGGCCGAGTTCAGCGCGCGTTCTCCGGTCGGGTCGGCATTTCGATAGGGGCTGTGTTCAGGGTCCTGCAAAAAACTCATGGTCGCTTCGCTGGTCAACCCCAGATACTCCTTCTGGTCTTCTGTGGTAATCGCCCACTTCGATGTATTGGCTAGCGAGCGCAGAACCTTTTGATATTGCTGCAGGCGGCTCAGAAGCAGAAGCGAATTAAACAGCTTTTTGTTCGTGCCGAATGAAAAGATTGTGTCAGCCAGAATACTGCGCATGAGTTTGTCATTGTCGGTGAAGTCCTTGCGGCCGATCGACCTGGCCAACGGCCAGATTTCGGGAGCCACGTGGGCTTCAAAGCGCATTTCCCAGTAGGCATGTTTGAGCAGTACGTTATTGTAAGTGCGGATCAGTTTATAAGGCACAAAGTACGAATGCGCCACGGTGTCGGAGGCAAGGTGGCTGAGGTAGCCATAGGCACATGCCCGCTGGCTGTCAGTTGCGGCGCGGTTGAGAATTTTCAGGCCCATACGCCATGAGTGACAGTGCCTGAGGTAATGGGTATATTTTTTGCCCAGGGTGATGTCGGCGCTGATACAGCCGTACAGGTAGTCATTCGGATGGGCAGCAAGTATAATGCGCACAGCCTCCGGAAGCTGTGCCAGGTTGTCGAGGATCCAGGTGCCGGTCTGGAGGTGAACGCCGATCCCCCAGGCCAGGGCCTCGGATGGAAAAATCAGCATGACAAGTACACATGTCAAGGTAACAGAGAACAACCATTTCATTGGATAATTGTACCGTCCTTTATTGAATAATATACTTTCTACAAGAGTTTTGTCAGTCAAATATGCCTGAACAGCTATTAAATGATATTCGCACCACCCTGGCGTCAGCCCGCAGCCAGCTCGAATACCTTTCCGACCTCGGTGTGGAGACTCTGCTTAGGGACGCGGCGGGGGTCGAACTGGAGCAGCAGAGCGATGCGAGTAAAAGTCTAGATGAGACCCTTGATGCGATTCGCGAAGACCTGGGAGATTGCCAGCGTTGTGGTCTCGGCGCGTCCCGAAAGGAACTGGTTTACGGAGTCGGCAACCCGAATGCGCGACTGGTCCTGGTCGGCGAGGCTCCTGGCCGCGAGGAAGACCAAAAAGGGGAGCCTTTTGTCGGTGAAGCGGGACGCTTGCTCGACAGAATTCTTCAGGCGATGGGGATGCAGCGTGAAGATGTATATATCTGCAATGTCCTGAAATGCCGTCCACCGGACAATCGGGATCCGCAACCTGAAGAAGTGGCAACCTGCGAAGCTTTTCTGATCAGACAGATCGCGGCGATAAACCCGCAGGTGATCATCGGTCTTGGTCGATTCGCGGTCCATAGCCTGTTGAAGAACAAAGTTCCGATCAGCCGGATCCGGGGTGAATGGCAGAGTTACCAAGGAATTCCGCTGATGCCGACTTATCATCCTGCCTATCTTTTGCGGAATCCGGAGGGTAAGCGGGACGTTTGGGAAGATATGAAGGAAGTCATGCGCCGTTTGAACGCCGAGGCAGATAATCCATGACTTCCCCGGAGTTGCTGCTGGCACAGGATGTGACGGTCAGCCGGCCTGGCGAAGATGGCGCCTTCGTCAGCATCCTGCAAAAAACCACGCTCGGCGTGGCCCCCGGTGAAGTGCTCTCGGTGGCCGGGCCCTCCGGCAGCGGCAAAAGTACACTGTTGCGGCTTTTTAACCGTCTGCTCGAGCCGGACAGCGGGCAGGTCATGTTGTCCGGCAAAGACATCAAAACCCTCCCGCCGCCGGTTTTGCGCGCGCAGATCCCCCTGGTTGCCCAGAAGCCATATCTTTTCCCCGGTACCGTCAAAGACAACCTGCTGGCTTCGGCAAGATTACGACGGGTTGAACTACCGGAACTGCAATCACCAGATATCAAAAATCTGATAGAGATGTGCCGGGTCGAGCAGTCCTGGCTGGACCGTGATGCGCGCAAACTTTCGGTCGGTCAGCAGCAGAGGGTCTGTCTGGTGCGTGCCCTGGTCGGCCACTGCAGGGCACTGTTGCTTGATGAACCGACCAGTGCTCTTGACCGTCAGACGGGTGCTCTGATGGCGCAAACATTTAAACTCCTGGCCAAAGAAAAAGGCCTGGCAATCATTCTCGTGACTCACGATTTGCAGATTGCCGAGGTTTGTGCAGACCGGATTGCTTTGATGATAGGCGGCTCAGTTATCGAAATCGGCCCTGTTGCCCAAGTCCTGAATGACCCGAAAGTCGAGGCCTCTCGCCAGTTCCTTTCATCAACCGTGACAGATAACGGAGACCTTGCGACATGAACCCGACGATTATCGATCTCAGCCTCTGGGACCTGGTGACCGTTTACAGCCTGTTGCTGATGAGTATCGGTCTGGCCCACATCCTCAGGGCCGGACAGGGCAGAGACATCTTCTGGTCCGGTCTGCGCATGTTCGTGCAACTGATGATTGTCGGTTATCTGCTGCACCTGGTGTTTGCCCTTGAATCGGCATTGCCGGTCCTCCTTATCCTGGTTGTCATGACCGGCTTTGCCGTCCAGACAATCGGTGCCAGGGTTGAAACAAAGATGCCAAATTTCTACCGGGTGGTTGGGGCCGCTATTCTGTTCGGCTGCGGCGGGATGACGTTCTTTTTCTGTACATTGGTTATCGGACTCGAGCCATGGTATGACCCTCGTTATCTTATTCCGCTGGCCGGCATGGTGATCGGCAATTCCATGACCGGCGCGAGCCTGGCGGCCGAACGGCTGGCAGCAGAATTCCGTGAACGACGCGAGGAAATCGAGACAGCCCTGTGTCTTGGTAGCAGTGTAAAGCTGGCGGCTGAACCGGCTGTCAGCAGTGCCTTTCGTGCGGCCTTGATCCCTTCCGTTAACGCCATGGCCGCCATGGGGCTGGTCTTTCTCCCCGGGATGATGACGGGTCAGATCCTCTCGGGAACCGAGCCGCTGATCGCTGTCAAGTACCAGATCGCCATTATGTGTGTGATTACTGGTAGCGTGGCACTGACCACATTCATGATCCTGCGCTTCGGTTACCGGTCATATTTCACTTCTTACCAGAGTTTGCGCGACCATTGATCTGCGAGAAGGCTTAAGGGGTTCAGCATAATGAGACGAAAAGACAAGGCCATGCAAGACGGGGCCATCATCGGTCTTTTGCAAAACGGAGAATATGGTGTCCTGTCGACGGTCGATGGCAACGAGCAACCCTACGGAGTGCCGTTGAATTATGTCTTGATGAATAACTGCATCTACTTTCACTGTGCACTAGAAGGCCATAAACTCGACAACCTTGCCGCAAACCGCAAGGTTTCCTTCTGCGTAGTTGGGAGGACCAAGGTCCTACCTGCTGAATTCAGCACCGAATTCGAAAGCGTTATCGTATTCGGGCGTGCTTCTCTTATCGAGGGAGAAGAGAGATACCAGGCCCTGAATGCCCTGATTGAAAAATACTCGCCGGAGTTTGTCTCAGAGGGAAGCGCCTACATAGAAAAGTTTGACAGTCAGACCAATCTGGTCAGGTTAGAGATTCAACACATGACCGGGAAAGCCAAAATGTCCAGCTAGGTTCGGATTGGCAACAGCCAGGGAAGATCGCAGCGTTTGGTGTCGTTCACGCTGAAAAATAAACGGCCTGGTAAATCAAACCCGGGCCGTTTGATGTTTGCAAGATATCGGCGGATCTACTTCTTCTTTGTCGCCTTCCCAGGGGCTGGCACCTGGTGCAGATGAACATCGCGTTGCGGGTAGGGGATGCCGATCCCTTCGGCGTCGAAGCGGTTTTTGACTGCTGCATGCACATCGAAATAGACCCCCCAGTAATCCGCTGCATTAACCCATGGCCGAACGGCAAAGTTGACACTGTTGTCGGCCAGTTCAAGGACGCCGATCGTTGGTTCGGGTTCCTTGAGAACGCGGTCGTCCTTGGCGAGGACGTCCACCAGGACCGATTTGACGTGACTCAGGTCAGCGTCGTAGCTGACACCGATCACCAGGTCGACTCGTCTGGTTGGTTTGGTTGAGTAGTTGATGATGTTGTCACCGACCAGCTTGCCGTTGGGAACGAATATGGTCTTGTTGTCACCGGTTTTCAACTGGGTTGAGAAGATGTCCAGAGATTCGACCACACCAAGAACACCAGCCGCTTCTATCAGATCACCGGCCTTGAACTGTTTGAAGAGAAGGATCATGATGCCTGCGGCAAGATTGCCCAGCGAATCCTTCAGAGCGAAACCGATGGCGAGACCTGCAGCACCGACGATGGCGACCAGCGAAGTGGTCTGGATGCCAAGTTGGTTCAGAGCCGCAATGACGGCGATTGTAACAACAAGTGCATTGATCAGGTTGCTGACAAAACCGCACAGAGCCTGATCGAGTTCACGTCGCTCCATCAGCCCTTTGACCAGGCGTGCAACCATTTTGGCACCCCAAAAGCCAACGGCGAGAATAATGATGGCATAAACAATGCTGCCCAGCATGGATGCTGCAAAAGATGGATCCTGCGTCATGTTTTCCTCCAGGGAAGATTTGAATAAACGTTATGTGCTCCTACTTACATACCGTAACGCTTGATTTTTTCAACCAGCGTGGTGCGATTTATGTTCAGGAGCGATGCGGCGCGTGACTTGATGCCGTGCGATTTGTCCATGGCCTGCTGGATCAGTTGCCTCTCGATATGCGCTATGGCGTGCGTAAGGTCAAGGCCTTCCTCAGGGATA